>NZ_DBMALT010000008.1:0-76689 GCF_057870745.1 Parasutterella sp.
ATGTTTATAGGAATTCTCGATTTGTAAAAACTATTCACATTTTGTTATGACTAGTTTAAAATCGGTCTGTTCTATACATGACGAACCGACAAATCAAAAGGAGAAAAAATGACTGATTACACCAAGCAGCTTGTCGAACAGAGACGTGAGCTTCATCAGTGGCCGGAAGAAGGCTGGACCGAATTCTGGACCACTAACTACATCGTCAACAAGCTGCGCTCCTGGGGCTATGAAGTCCTGCTCGGCACAAAGATCATCAATCCCGAACAGGTATTCGGCCGTAACGAAAAACTCGTTCAGGAAGGCATTAAGAACGCTCTGGCCCGCGGAGTTTCTCAGTCTTTCATTGACGAAACCGAAGGCTACACTGGCTGCGTTGCTTTGCTCGACACAGGCAAAGAAGGCCCGACAACTGCATTCCGTTTCGATATCGACTGCGTTTGCGTAAACGAAACCGATAATTCCGAACACAAACCGAACAAAGAAGGCTTCAGAAGCCAGCACGCCGGCTTTATGCACGCTTGTGGTCATGACTCCCATATCTCTATCGGTCTGACTCTGGCTCACTGGATTGCCGAGCGCAAAGACGAACTCAAAGGCAAGTTCAAGATCGTCTTCCAGCCTGCTGAAGAAGGCGTTCGCGGCGCCAGCGCCATTGCTGCTTCCGGCATTGTTGACGATGCTGACTACTTCCTCGGAAGCCATATTTCCTTCATGGCGGATTCTGGCGAAATCGTTGCTGCTCCCTACGGCTTGCTCTGCACATCCAAGTTTGACGTGACATTCAAAGGCAAACCTGCCCACGCCGGTAAAGAACCGAATGCCGGCCGCAACGCTCTTGCTGCAGCCTGCAACGCGGTTGTTCAGATGATGGGTATTCCTCGTCACGGCGGCGGTATGACTCGTATCAACATCGGTACACTGCGCGCCGGTGAAGGCCGCAACGTTATTCCGAGCTCTGCTCATATGGCTCTGGAAGTTCGCGGTGAAACCAGCTCCATCAACGACTACATGGTTGAAAACGTCAAGAACATCGTTGAAGGCATCGCTAAGGGCTTTGACGTTTCGTATGAAATTTCTCAGATGGGCGCTGCCGTTGATTTCACCAACGACAAAGAACTCTCCGACATGCTGATCGAAGTTGCTAAGACCGTTCCCGGGATCAACAACATTCGTCCGGACGGAAACTTCGGCGGTTCTGAAGACATTTCCGTTCTCGGTAGGCGTGTCCAGGCTCACGGCGGTAAAGCTGCATTCTTCATTTGCGGCGCTGACAGAGCTGCAGGCCATCACCAGGGATCTTTCGATATTGACGAAGGCGCATTCAAACAGGCCTTTGACATGTATGTCGGAATGGCTAAGAAGCTGAACGGTTAATCAGACTTAGACATAGAAATTATTTAGGTCCGGCCTCGTAAAGAGTCTGGGCCTAAATTTTTGCCTGTAACCGGACCAAAATGCGCCGCGGAGATCGATGGTAAAACAACCAGTTCCCTGTAACCAAACAGGACGCAGGTTGAGAGTATAGGTCAATCCAGGGCTTGTGATTATGGTGAATTCTTGCCCGTCACAGAAGGACGTAGGAAGGATTCTGAACAGACAAAAGAAAACGGGCGCTTAAGGCGCCCGTTTGAATTATGTACTCAGAAGAATCTGATTAGTTCTTCTTGAGGTGGTCAGGCCACCAGCTCGGGTAAGGAGCCGTCTGAGGAGTCTGCAGCCAGCCCGGAACGTAGTGAGCTTCGGGATCAAGTTTGGCAGCTTCTTCACCGGCGTTGTAGAAGCCCATGATTGTGAATGAACCCATGGCGATCATACCGACGATGAGGACGTATGTAAGCTTGCGGAGGAAGCTGCGTGTGGCGTTCGACGGACCGCACCACTTCATGCACAGACGATACAGACCGATCATGCCGTGAAGTTCAGTAACGATGAGGAACAGGAAAACAACCCACAGCCAGGAGTGATAAACCTCGAGACCGCTGCCGTAAGGTCCGATGCTGCCCGGATCCATCAGCATGGGGAGCATGTGCGGGAAGACCAGAGCGGTGAGGATAACACCGGTGATGAACTGAACCCACCACATTGTTGTGTCGGTGTGACGGAGCAGTTTGTAGTGGCCGCGCATGATGCGGAAGGCTTTGTAGTTGTTCGGGAACTTGCGGAGAGCAAGAATCGCGTGAATAACAACCAGGACGAAGATCACGCCGACGAATACGGAGTGCATCCAGAGGTGATCGACACCGTCAATGAAGTAGCCGCCGGTCAAAGAAACCAGAGACCAGAAAGTGTCTTTGCCAAGAAGGATGGAGCTTGTGAAGCCCATATGGCAGAAAAGGAAGAGACCGAGGATCAAGCCGGTAACGGACTGGAGAACGTCACACCAGGCATAAGCCTTGGATTTCTGTTTTGTTTCCACCAAGTCTTCGCCATCAATGATGGTCTTGGCAGAAGGTGTCACCTTGTAGAGGTGGGAGATGTCTTTGAAATCATCAGCCATGATAAACCTTAGAAATAGGATGAGTTAGCGTTTAACACTGAGCGTAATAATGCGCTTGAACGAACGACCTGTCTTCTAAAAATCAAGCTTTGACTGAAGAAGATAAAATAAAACCCTCATTTTTAATAAAAATACGAGGGTTTACACCTAAATTTTATTCAAGAATGCACTTATTTGGTGCCGAAAATTCTATCTCCTGCATCGCCAAGACCAGGAAGGATGTAAGCGTTCTTGTCGAGCTTTTCGTCTAAAGAGGCGACGTAGAGCTCAATTTCGGGATGAGCTTTCTGGAATGTTTCAACACCTTCCGGAGCAGAAACCAGAGCGACAAAAGTAATGTCTTTTGGTTTTACGCCGCGCTTAAGCAATGTATCGACAGCTGCGACCGCAGAGTTACCGGTAGCCAGCATCGGGTCACACAGAATGACGCGACGGCCTTCGAGTTTGGAGGGCAGCTTAACAAGGTATTCAACCGGTTTATGATCAGGGCCGCGGTATAAGCCGATATGACCAACACGGGCGGACGGCATCAAGTCCAGTAGTCCTTCTGACATACCTAAGCCAGCTCTCAGGATCGGAATGATTACCAGCTTTTTACCTTTGATGAAATTACCTTTGCATTTGCAAAGCGGAGTATCAATCGTACGAGTTTCGAGTGGCAGATCGCGTGTCACTTCATATCCGATCAGGTAAGTAAGTTCGCGAAGCAGTTGACGGAAAGAATTAGACGGGGTCTTCTTTTCACGCATGGTGCTGAGCTTGTGCTGCACGAGCGGATGGTCAACGATATGAAGTTTTGGGAAACGCGGATCAGTTTTCATTCATTCTCTCCTAAATATTCCCATCATTATGCGCCTATTGGAGTACCTCTATGAGTGCTCGGATGTTCGGTACGAGCAAATTCTTTCTCCAAATGAGCTGTGTTTTCACTTCTCCGATCACTGGAGGAAGTCCATAGATCCTAAGGAGATTTTTGGAAGAGAAGTTCTGATGTTTCCGTGTGTCAACTGGTAAGGGTATTTGTTATTTAAATAAAAGCTCCACTATCTAATTCGACTTTTAAAACCCATTCGAAGAATTATGGATCGAGATTCTTTTAAAGGCTCTGGCGTAAGATAATCCTTATCCAACAAAGAGTTGCAGACCTGCCTTGACCGTTACGATTTCTTTAACTTAAATAACTTGTCATCTTTACTGACAAAATCTTCAAGTACAAAAAGTCCTCCGGGACCGGCTGTCCTATCTTAAATGGTGAGCCTGACAAGCCTAATTTCGCGTCAGGTACATTAAAAAATCAAAGTGAATATGATTTCTCATTGGGTTTCTATCCTGCGCAGGAGGTTCCATCAGCAGCTGCCACGATGAGTAACCAACCTCCGAGCCTATTTTATTGCTCCTCATCTTTAGCGAAAATCGCAGTTGAAGGAAACGAGAAGATCTGAGAGGTTGCACGTAACAGCTTCTGTGCATATGCGCGCATATCTATTAAACTGACATAATCCTCTCTAAAAATTTATAAGGTCCCTTTATGCGCTATATCGTCCTCTTATTGGTCTTATTAGTCGGAGCCGGTTTTGTCTTTATTAATTGGCCGGCTGTAAACGCCCCCGCAGAAGTCAATCTTTTGATTACTACAGCTAAGGCGCCGATTACTCTGATGCTTCTTTTCTGGTTCAGCTTGCTTTTCGTGATCGTGATTTACATCTTGTTTGTCCAGCAAACCGGATCGTTTGCCACAATGCGCCGTCTGACAAAAGAGCTCCAGGAACAGCGCAAGCTTGCAACGGATCAGGAAGCTTCCCGACTTACCGATGTTAAGGCTGACTTTGAAAAGAAATGGCAAGTCTGGATGGAAGAACAAAAACAGATTCTTAGTCAGACCGAACAGCGCTTAACCGAACGCCAGAACAAGATCCTTGAAGCTTTCAAGGGTGCGGAAGATCAGATTGCTGCCGCCAATAAAGAATTGAATACTTCTATTTCCGGTACGCTGGATACGATGGACGACAAAATTACAAAGATTTTGATTGCTAATAAAAATCCTGATCAGCAATAGTCGCTGACAATAACAAGAAAGCGGGCTTCGGCCCGCTTTCTGTTTCTGAAGAGAACGTATTACTCGTGATAAGAAGTGACACGTTCCACTTCTTCGGCACTGCCTAAGAATACGGCCACTCTCTGATGCAGCTTCTCGGGCTGCAGGTCAAGAATATTCTGATATCCGTTTGTGGCTTTGCCGCCGGCCTGTTCGATAAGGAAAGACATCGGGTTGGCTTCATACATCAAACGGAGTTTGCCGGGTTTAGACGGATCGCGGTTGTCGCGCGGATACATGAATATGCCGCCGCGGCAGAGAACTCGATGAACTTCAGCAACCATGGCAGCTACCCAGCGCATGTTGAAATTCTTGCCCAAAGGACCAGAATCGCCGGCTAAAAGTTCCTGAACGTACTTCTGAACAGGAGCTTCCCAATGTCTCATGTTCGACATGTTGATCGCAAATTCCTGTGTCTGAACAGGAATACGGATATTTTCCTTCGTGAGGATGTATTCGCCCGTGCCGAGGTTTAGCGTGAACATGAAAACGCCGTTTCCGGTCGTTAAGGTTAGGATGGTTTGCGGCGAGTACATCACATAGCCGGCAGCAATCTGCTTGCGGCCCGGCGTGAGGAAGCTCTCATCGGTGATCTTTCCTTCGGGAGCCTTAGTAATGGAGAAGATCGTTCCAATCGGCGCGTTGATATCGATATTGCTCGAACCGTCTAAGGGGTCGAACATGATGAGATATTTGCCGCGTTTGTAAGCTGCCGGAGTGGGCAGGCAGTGGTCCATTTCTTCACTGGCCATGCCGGCTAAGGCACCGGTCCACTCAACGCCTTCCACAAAGATTTCATTTGTGATGACGTCAAGTTTTTTCTGGTGTTCGCCTTGAACGTTGTCTGTTCCGGCAAAGCCGAGAACGCCGGCAAGAGCTCCGTGGGTCACCTTATCGTTGATTTCTTTACTCAAGTCTGCAACCGCGTTGAGAAGATCGCAAAGCTGCTGATCGATGACGCCGTCGCTTAACTGTTTCGCTAAAAACTGCTGAAGGTTGATGGCCACTTTATAAATCTCCTTTTGAAAGATCGTTTGTGTTCTGCATTCTAAAAAATTCTAGACGGGTTCTGTCAGGGCATGCTCAATAATTTCTCGAACATTCGGAGAAAGATTCTTCTCCTCACTGACATATTTGAGCGCTTTGTACATGAGGCTGGACAAAGTCGGCTCGTAACGGCGCCAGTTTTCTAAAGCTCGAGCAAGGCGGGCTGCGACTTGGGGGTTGAATTTGTCGACGAACAGAACGCTGTCAACCCAAAGCTGATAACCCATTCCGTCAGGACGATGGAATTCCGGACCGCCTGTACGGAAGAATGTGCCGAGCAGGGCGTAAATGCTGTTCGGGTTGTGATCCTGATACTTCGGATGCTGAGTCAGGGCACGAATTAAATCCACGGTCGGACGCTTGCCGCGCTGAGTGCGGAGCTGAGTGCTGAGCGCCAGCCACTTGTTGTTCAGAAGCGGTTCAGACTTCCATTCAACGTCTGCCTTACTCAAGAGTTCTTCTCCGATCGGCAGGGAAGCCTGCACGGCAATATTGACGGCACCTAATCGGTCGGTCAGGTTGTTTGCATTCTTATAGAGATTGCGAACCTGCTGCATAGCCTTGGCATCCTGAGCATAAGCCAGATAGCTCAGGGACAGCAGCTTAAGCGCACGGCGACCTGCGTCCGCAGCATCCGGTCGATAAAGACCCGGTGTCTGGTTGTTTTTAACCTTGTCTTCAAAAGAGCCTCTTAGGCGTTGACCGATTCTGCGCTTGATCAAGTCGCAGGCCTCGCGAATGAGCGCTGGTTCGATCAAAACACGGTTCTCGGCGATGTAATTCTCGCTCGGCATTTCCAGAACTTTGGCGCGGTAAGCCGGAGACAGAGAGTCGTCGTTCAGGATGTCCTCAAAGGCGAAAAGATAGGACTCGGACGGCATTGCGTTCTGAGCTCCGCGTCTGCTCAGATCCGTGATGAACTGATCGACCATCTGGAGCGTGAGTTTTTCAAACGCATCGGCACGGTTGAAAAGATCGGAATCGTGGCGGGCTAAGAAAGCCAACTGTTCGCGGGTGTATTCGGTATTGAAGATGACCGGAGCGGAGAAGCCTCTTCCGATGGAGAGCAGTGGTTTTGTCGAGACATTGCGGAAAGTCCAGCTCTGGACTGCCTCGTCCAAAATCAGCAGACGAGACGTGCCGTCTGGGGAGTCTTCACCTTCGAGCTGCAGAGGAATATCGTTTCCAGCGTCGTCCAGAATGCCGATCTTCACGGGAATCATGAGCGGCTTCGGCGCCGGTTTGCCCGGGAAGGTTCGGTTGTTCTGACGCAGTGTCAAAGTAAAGGTTTTGGCGATTTCGTCCCATTTGGTTTCGACAGAGATGCGCGGAGTACCGGCCTGTGAATACCAGAGTTCGAACTGAGACAAGTCTTCATAATTCGATTCCGCCATGGCATTTAAGAAATCGTCGCAAGTTGCTGCGGTGCCGTCATAGCGATTGATGTATTCAAGCAAGCCGCGGCGGAAGCCGTCCTTGCCGAACAGTGTCTGATACATACGGACGACTTCAGCGCCTTTTTCATACACCGTAGTGGTGTAGAAATTATTGATCGAGCGGTAAGACTCTGGACGAATCGGATGAGCCATAGGGCCGGCGTCTTCCGGGAACTGAGAATTTCTCAGTACGCGTACGTCATCGATACGTTTTACCGCGCGGGAAGATTCGTCACCCAACATATCGGCAGAGAATTCCTGCTCTCTGAAGACGGTAAGGCCTTCTTTCAGAGACAGCTGGAACCAATCTCGGCAGGTGACGCGATCGCCGGTCCAGTTATGGAAATATTCGTGTCCGATGACGGCTTCAATATTGGCGAAGTCCTGATCGGTTGCGATGTTCTCATCAGCCAGAACATATTTGGAGTTAAAGATGTTCAGGCCTTTGTTTTCCATGGCGCCGAAGTTGAAGTCGTCGGTCGCCACAATCATGAAGCGGTCTAAGTCCAGGTCCAAACCGAAACGCTCTTCGTCCCACTTAATGGCTTTGACCAGACTTTGCATGGCAAACTCTGTTTTACCTTTGTTGGCCGGTTCCGTCCAAATTTGGAGCAAGGCTTCGCGGCCGTCGGACAAGGTGACTTTCTGCTCCTGAGCGACGAAATTGCCGGCAACCAAGGCAAAGAGGTAAGAGGGTTTCGGGAACGGATCTTCCCAGATGGCATAGTTGCGTCCGTCGAGCAGTTCTCCCTGTTCGACAAGATTGCCATTGGAAAGAAGGTCTTTGTAGTCTTTCGGCGCACGAATGACCACTCTGTACTTGGCAAGAATGTCGGGACGATCGGGGAAGTAGGTAATGCGGCGGAAGCCTTCGGACTCGCACTGAGTAATGTAGTTGTTCTTACTCATGTAAAGTCCGGAGAGCTCAAGGTTGTTGCGCGGATTGATTCTCGTGACGATTTCAATTTCCGTGCGTTCCTTAATGTTGTGAATAATGAGCTTTCCGGGACGCATGTCGTATTGCCCGGGGAAGGAATCTTCGCCCGCGATCTTGATGGAGACTAGTGTCAGGTCGTCTCCGTCCAAAATCAGATCGTCACTTTTTCTGTCTTCCTGCGGGACAGCAATAATTTTGGAAGTGACTTCTGTGCAGGTAGGGATTAAATCGAAAGAAAGGTCGATCGACTCGATCTGATGATCGGGAGCTGTGTAGTCTTTTCTAAAAACAATATTTGATGCGTTTTGTGATGCCATCTTTATGTTCGCTTTTTTGAATTCGACCATTTTAGCGCGGTACCTATTTTTACAAGGAAAAAGGCGCTGATGTTTGACGCATTGTCTTAATTCTTCACATATTTTTGCGCTCGGCAAAAACTGTTTTTAAGCCTCTCTGAGCGATAGCAATTAGAATGGGTTCACTTTTTAACCAAGGAGTTGCATATGTGCACTACTTTTATCGTCGGCGACAAAGCTACGGTTGACGGTTCTTTCTTAGTTGCAAGAAGTGCCGATAGCTCTGCGCTCAAGGCTCAGTTGTTCATCATTCATCCTGCTTGCTACTATCCTGAAGGCGCGATGTATCGCACCAAGGATCACAACGGCGCAACCGATTTCAGCTATCCGCAGCCTGTGCACGCTATGCGTTACACCTCGGTTCCCAACTGGCAGACAAAACTTCACGGCGCTGTCGGCTTTAATGAAGCCGGCCTCGGCGTGACCGGCACGGAGTCCATTTTCGCCCGTGACGACGCATTGGCCATCGATCCGTACAACAAAGAAACCGGTATCACTGAAGACGACATCATCGATATCATTCTTCCTCGCTGCCATACCGCGGCAGAAGGTGTTGAGCTCTTAGGCAAGATAATCGAAACACACGGCGCAGGCGAAGGTTTCGGCGTTGCATTTGTTGACGACAACGAAATCTGGTATCTGGAAACCGGAACCGGTCATCAGTGGATGGCCCAGAGAATTCCGGAAGATGTTTACTTCGGTTCCGGCAATCAGGGCCGTCTGCGTCTTTACGATCCGAACGCTTCCGAGTTCAAAGGCAGCCCCGACCTGATCGACTTTGCCATCAGACACGGCTTCTATGATCCGAAGAAAGGTCCGTTCGATTTCGCCGCTGCTTACACACGCAACGACGACCGTGACCGTGTTTACAACGATCCGCGCGTTTGGCAGATCCAGAAGCTCTTCAATCCGTCTGTGATTCAGCCCGTCGAAGACGGCCGAGAATTCGGCGTATTTATGAAGCCCGAACGCAAACTCTCCCTCGAAGATGCCAAGCGCGTGATGCGTGACCACTTCGACGCCAGCGAGCACGATCCGTACTCTCACGGCCTTAACGGCAATGAACCCTGGCGTCCCGTCAGTGTCTTCCGTACTTACGAAGCACACGTTATGCAGGTTCGTCCTTGGCTGCCGAGAGCTATCGGTGATGTGATCTACATCGCTTTCGGTATGGCTGATCTTTCCTGCTTCATGCCTTTCTATCAGGGCCTCGAACAGGTTCCGGGCCACTACGGTATCGGTACTTGCCAGGCTGACAGTGCCTCTGTTTACTGGAAGTTCCGTAAACTTCAGACGCTTGTCATGACCGACTATCCGACTTATGCTCCGATCGTGAAGAAAGCCTTCGGCGATCAGGAACGCGCCATGACGGCTAAGCAGGAACAGATGGAAAAGCAGTACGTCGAACTTATCAAGTCCGACAAGAAAGCTGCCACTGCGCTCCTGCAGAAGACCAACCTTGAGCTTCTAGCCGAATGCGAAGCCCTGGCTGAAGACCTGACCAACCAGATCTTCACGCTGGCTACTGAAAACATTCAGAAGGCTAACTTCTTTGCCAATCGTTCAAAGAAAGACTAAGTCTTTTGAGTAGCTAAAACAAAACGCCGCGATTCGCGGCGTTTTTTTATGGGCACAAAAAACGGAGCTCACTTTCGAGCTCCGTTTGTTCTAAGAATTATTTCTTAGCAGCGGCGTCAGCCTGTTCCCAAGCTTTGGCCGGATCAGGCCATTTGCCTGTAGCCTTAATGATTTCGTCAGCCATCTTGTAGTTGTGACCGGCGGTCTTATGGCACATTATGCAGTTTGTCGGTTTGTCGATGAAGCCGGCGTGCATCTTAGCAACCATCGGGTTCTTAGCGTTGTACATATCGGCTAAGTTGTGGCAACCGCGGCAGTTGCGGAAATTGTAAGAGACCATCCAGTCGTTTACAGCCTTAGAAAGTTCAGGACGTTTTTCCAGCCACATCTGCGGTGTGTTGAGTGTGCCGCGGAGTTCGCCGAAACCGGAAATAGAACCGGCTTTTGCTTTTGCGAACAGGAGTTCAACATATGCAACAGGTGTTAACGGACGATTTGTTTCATTTAAGAGGTGGCAGTCGGAGCATCCGGCTGTGTAACCTGACGGGGTTCTGGCGTGCTGGCCTTGTTTCCATGCATAGGTAACGCCGTCCATAGAGTGGCACCAGCCTGTGCAGAATTTATCGGTACCGGCCCACTGAACAACACCGACGAGACCTGCCGTACACAGAATGCCGACGACGATGCCTATCACGAGGATCCAAAAAGTACCCCATTTTCCGGTTTGAGACATTTTGTACTCCCTTTTTTCGCTTTCCAGGGTGAAATTAGAAAGCATGTTATTGGACTTAAGAATCAAGTAGAGACGGTGTAGCGCCGCTCTCACATTCATAATATTATCTTAAGAAAACGAAAAATGCTTTTCTACCTACCTTATGATTAGGTAAATACTCCTAAGGGTTTACCTTTAGAAAAACACTTTCCTGTTGTTTTTTGTCCAGGAAATTCAAGGGGTTATTCTTTCCACCAAATTAGGCTATCAGCCTAATAAGGCTATGACAACACTTTGTTCAGGAATCTGAATATAAACTTCAGATCCGATTTCTAAGCCGTGATTTCCGCGAATAAATCCGACGACGTTTAAGCCGTTAGGAAGTCTTAAGGTTACTTCTCCGCCTTTTTCTTTCTGGGGAAGACGGGAGACTTGTCCGAAGAGGAAACAGCGGCTGCGTTCCTCAGGTTTGTCTTTAGAAACGGTGGCGGCAGACGCCTTGAATAAAGCTAAAACGCTTTTACCAACTTGCAGATCCAAGAGCTGACGGCTTTCGAGCGTAACACTTGAGCGGAGGTATTGACCTTCGCAAACTTTCATCTTGACCTTGCACATCGACATTCCGCCGTGAATGTCTTCAATCACGCACGGAATGATGTTGCGGATACTCATGCGCAGGGCAACGGAGGCCAGCGCCGCTAATTTCGGCGATTCTCCGCCCTGAATGTCCTCCAAAATTTGGTTTCTGACTTTATTTAAGGCCGCTGAGGCTTCTAAGACAGCTTCGCCGGCAGCTGTGACGTGGGCTCCGCCGCCGGAGTTGCCGCCGACCGTTTTTTCAACAAGAGGTTCACCGGCAAGCGCGGACAAGGTTTCGATTGCCTGCCATGCCGCTTTATAGCTGATACCGGCGCTTCGGGCCGCTTCCGAAATACTTCCGTACTGCTTAATACGCTGAAGAACGTCGATTCTTTTATCCACAACATTTTGGGAAAGTGCGTCGGAAATATTCAGGGCCATTTCTTTTCCTTGTCTAAACGAATATTGTTATTTTATCGATATTCATGTTTAGAATAACGATAAAGTAGTTCTTATGCTTGGTTACATTATAGCTAACGAGGATGTTATGAAGAAAATAGTTGTCGGTCTCTCTGCTGTTTTAGCTCTTTCTGTTGCCGGCGTCTCCGCTGCGGAAATTAACGTTGCCGTTGCGGCGAACTTTACCGCTCCGATTAAAGAAATTTCCGCTATTTACGAAAAGGAAAGCGGAAACAAGATTCTTGCCTCTTTCGGCGCCACAGGCGCTTTCTACGCACAGATTAAAAATGGTGCGCCTTACCAGGTTTTGTTTGCAGCCGACGCTAAAACACCTAAGAAAATCGTAGACGAGGGACTCGGTATCGATGCCAAACCGTATGCTTTCGGAAAATTGGTTCTTTGGAGTGCTGCCGATAATTTTGTTAAGCAGGATCCGAACTTCATTCTCTCAGACGAAGTTAAAAAGATCGTTGTTGCAAATCCGAAGTTAGCTCCTTACGGTGAAGCTGCATACCAGACAATGGAAAAATGGGGCAATCTTAAAAAGGCTGAATCTAAATTTGTGACGGGCGACAATATCGGAAAGACATTCCAGTTTGCTAAAACCGCCAACGCGCAAGTCGGTTTCGTGGCATTGTCTCAAGTCTTTAAAAACGGCAAAATCACTTCCGGTTCAGGCTGGATTATTCCGGCAGACTGCTACAAGCCTATTCGCCAGGATTCCGTTATCCTGAATCCGGGTAAAGACAGCAAGGCCGTGGCAGACTTTATGAAGTTTATGGCGACAAGCCCGAAGGTTCAGGCGGTTATTGATTCCTACGGCTACAGCACAAAGTAATTAAGAAATAGGACCGACATGTTTACTGCGGAAGAACTGCTTCCTATTAAGCTGACGTTAGAGCTGGCATTGATTACGACTGTCTTCTTGCTTTTGGTGGCAACACCGCTGGCTTGGTGGCTGTCGCACACTCAATCAAAATGGCGGGCTCCGATCAGCTCAATTGTCACACTACCGTTGGTTCTTCCGCCGAGCGTCCTGGGCTTTTACCTCTTGGTGGCCATGGGACCGTCAGGTCCTCTTGGAAAACTGACAGAAGCTTTAGGCATCGGACTTCTGACATTTACTTTTCCGGGGCTGGTGATCGGCAGTATTGTTTATTCGATGCCGTTTGCCGTGCAGCCGCTGCAAGCGGCCTTTGGGTCGATCGGCAAGCGCCCCTTGGAAGTGGCCTCAACGCTGGGCGCAAAGCCCCTGGATGCCTTCTTTAATGTTGTTCTGCCTCTTGCCAAGCCCGGTTTTGTTACGGCGGCACTTCTCACATTTGCCCATACCATCGGGGAGTTCGGCGTTGTTTTGATGATCGGCGGGAATGTTCCGGGTAAAACGCAGGTCGTCTCCACGGAAATTTACAGTTATGTTGAGGCAATGGAGTACAGCAAAGCGCATTGGCTGGCCGGCGGCATGGTGGTCTTTAGCTTCTTTGTTTTGCTCGGCTTAACGCTTTTGAATCGCCACAACGAGCGCGTTATGCCTTAATTTTCTCGACTTCTAATCTGTATGTCTGATTCTTTAAGTTCCGCTTCTCTGCTGCTTCTTCGTGAAGACGGTTTCAGGCTGGAATGTTCATTTGAGTTCCCGAATTCCGGAATTACAGTTCTTTTCGGAGCGTCCGGCTCCGGAAAAACAACGGTTCTTCGCTGTATTGCAGGATTGGAGCGGGCAAAGGGTTTTGTTAAGGTCGACGGCGTTTATTGGCAAAACGACGAACAAAAACTTTTTCTACCGACTTGGGAGCGGCCTTTAGGCTATGTGTTTCAAGAGGCGTCGCTTTTTCCTCATCTGACTGCGAAGCAAAATATCGAATTTGCGGTTAAGCGCAGCAAATCGACGGATGCCCGCTCCCGTATGGAAGAAGCGATTGATTTATTGGGCATTTGCGGCCTTCTCGGGCGAAAGCCTGCTCAGCTCTCGGGCGGTGAGCGCCAGCGTGTGGCAATTGCGCGTGCTGTCGCAACAGAGCCCAAAATCATGCTTTTTGACGAGCCGCTGGCGGCGCTGGATTTCAAAAGGAAGTCCGAGATTATGCCTTGGCTTGAGAAGCTCAAGACCAACCTCAAAATTCCGATGCTTTATGTCACGCACTCTGCGGAAGAAGTACTGCATCTTGCCGACAATCTCATCGTGATGGAAGACGGCAGGATCAAAACTTCCGGAGCTTTGACTGATGTTCTTGCCAATATCAATTTGCCGATCAAAATCGGTGAGGATACAGGTGTTCTCCTAAAAGGCAAAATTGTCTCCAAGGACAAAGAATGGTCACTGATGACTGTTGACTGCGGCAACATCGCTCTGCATATCGGAGATAACTGCCAGCCGATCGGAAGTCCGGCGTCGTTGCGAATATTAGCCAGAGAGGTGGTATTTGCAAAAGAGAAGCCGAGCGGTCTGTCGGTTCAGAATGCTTTCGAAGGTGTTGTCGAAGAGATTTCGGTGCAGAAGGATTCCTCGGGTGCCCTGATACGAGCAAACTGCTCGGGACAGATCATCGTCGGTAAATTAACACGCAAAGCGCTCAGCGAATTAGACATAAAAGAAGGGAGCCAAATTTGGCTCCTCATCAAAAGTGTTGCGCTGCTTTCTGTTTAGTCTTCCAAGACCTTCACTTTGTAAGAAGTCGGTCTGCCATCATCGAAACTAAACGGAATAGTGATATTGGCGGTACCGCCGCCGGTAATGAGATCAACCTTCGGATCTGTCTTGTATTCGGCAGGTTCGAAGATTTTTTGTATTCTGGAGTTGCCTGCGCCTTCAAGAGTGAGCTGAATAACGGGCAGCTTCTGACTCCGCATATCCTGATTCTGGATCTGAAGCTTTAACTCCCACTGTCCCGGAGAAATGGCATTGACTTGGTTGGACAAGACGACCGGAGTTCTCAGAGGCGGGCAGTAGAGATAATCACAGCTTTGCTGAGAAAGTGTATTCAGAGGCTCTTTTTTCAGGATTTCGGGTTGCAGGAACAGCGTTACCTGCCATGCGGCAAGAATCACAAAGCACAGGCAGATAAAAAGCATGATGGAGCGAACGATTCCCGGAGTGCGGGACGGATCCGTCGGATATCCGAGGTCATCTTCGGGCGGAAGGATAACGCCGTCGCTGCCTTTGACGCCGAACTTCTCAATAGGGTCAGGAGCAGGTTTCGTCTCAGACTTCGTTTCTTTAGGAGTCTCTTCTTTTTTCAAAGGAGCGGAAAGTTCAGAAATATCCTTTGAGAGCGAAGCCATCAATGCCTTCGGATCTTTCGGACGTTCCTGAGGAGGCTGAGCCGCCGGAGCGGGTTCGCCCGGACGAACAGAA
This sequence comes from Parasutterella sp., assembly GCF_057870745.1. NCBI lineage: Bacteria > Pseudomonadati > Pseudomonadota > Betaproteobacteria > Burkholderiales > Sutterellaceae > Parasutterella > Parasutterella sp. Next base: position 15,055 of record NZ_DBMALT010000008.1, read on the forward strand.
GCGGTCGGAAGCTTAAAGTCTTCGGGAAGTTTTTTCAGGTCAGCAGGGACGATTTTCGGAATATCTCTCTGCTTCTGATTTCCGCCCAGTGAAGGTTCGGACGGGAAGTTGTAGTGATTCGAATCTCCCTCGAATTTAGGTTCCATAGCCGCCTCTTTTCTAATTAGTGAATCTGACCGGCCAAACAAATCCAGCCGTCCATAGACTTCCAAACAGAAAGCGGAGAGTCAGGACGATAAGAGCCATAAACCTCGATCAATTCTTCTGCCTGTCTTTCCAAAATGCCGGAAAGAACGAGATAACCGCCTTTTTTCACGCGCGCCAAAAGTGCCGGCGCTAAGAGTCGAAGCGGATTGCTGAGGATGTTTGCCACAACGACATCGAATTTTTCGTCCGGCATATCCTTCGGCAGATAGAAGCTGGCGTCTGCCCGGTTCACTTCTGCATTATAGTCGGCGGCCTCGATGGCCTGAGGATCGATGTCCGTACCGAGCACTTTGGAAGCCCCAAGTTTCTTGGCGGCAACAGCCAAAATTCCGGATCCGCAGCCGTAATCCAGAACGGATTTTCCTTCCAAATTATGGTCATGCAGCCACTCCAGACACAGACGTGTGGTCGGATGTGTTCCGGTACCGAAAGCAACGCCCGGATCCAGACGGATATTGATGGCGTCGGGATTGGGCGGTTCATGCCAGGACGGAACGATCCAAAGATCGCCGGCAATCTGAGTCGGTGTGAACTGGGCCTGCGTGATGCGAACCCAGTCATTGTCCGGAACTTCCGTTCTGCCCTCGAGAACTGGTTTTTTAAGACCTTGTTCTTTGAGCGCAGCTTCTAATGCGCCTTCCATGTCGAAGTCGTCTCCGCAGAGGACTTTAAGACGGGAGCTGTCCCAAGCGAAATCATCAATCTCGATTCCCGGTTCTCCGAAAATCGGTTTTTCACGTTCGGTTTCGGCGTCCGCGTCCTCGATAGAAACCGAGTAGGCGCCCTTATCCATTAAGAAGTCGGTCAAAGGCTCGACTTCCTTTTTGTCCGTCAGCAGAGAGTATTCGAATAACATGAGTAACAGCCTTATTTCTTCACAGATTCGCGGTGTGCCAGCTTCTCTTCCAGATAGTGAATGCTCACGCCGCCCTGAAGGAACTTCTGATCGATCATCATTTCGCGGTGCAGCGGAATGTTGGTCGAGATGCCTTCAATAACGGTTTCGGAAAGTGCCGTGCGCATTCTGGCGATAGCCTGGTCACGGGTGTCACCGTAAGTGATGAGCTTGCCGATCATGGAGTCGTAATGAGGAGGAATGAAGTAACCGGGGTAGACGTGAGAGTCGACACGAACACCGGGGCCGCCGGGCTGATGCAGTGTTGTGATGCGGCCGGGGCTGGGGATGAAGCGATACGGATCTTCAGCGTTGATACGGCACTCAATCGCGTGACCCTTGATCTGAATGTCGCGCTGACGATAACGAAGTTTTTCGCCTGCGGCAATGCGAATCTGTTCCTGAACCAGATCAACACCGGTGACGAACTCTGTGACCGGGTGTTCCACCTGAATACGGGTGTTCATTTCAATGAAGTAGAACTCACCGTTTTCGTAGAGGAACTCAAACGTGCCTGCGCCGCGGTAGCCGATCTTGCGGCAGCCTTCGGCACAGCGCTCTCCGATCTTTTCAATCGCGCGGCGGGGAATGCCGATGGCCGGAGACTCTTCGATGACTTTCTGGTTGCGGCGCTGCATGGAACAGTCGCGTTCACCGAGCCAAATCGCATTGCGGAAGTTGTCGGCGAGAACCTGAATCTCAATGTGACGTGGGTTTTCAAGGAATTTTTCCAGATAAACCGTGTCGTTGCCGAAAGCGGCTTTTGCTTCCTGCTTGGTGGTGTTGACGGCGTTAATCAATGCAGCTTCGGTATGAACGACTTTCATACCGCGTCCGCCGCCGCCACCCGAGGCTTTAATGATGACTGGGTAGCCGACAGAGCGGGCAATCTTGATGATTTCCGAAGGGTCATCAGGCAGGGCGCCGCCGGAACCGGGGACGCAGGGAACGCCGGCGTCGATCATGGCTTGTTTGGCAGATACCTTATCGCCCATCAGGCGGATCGTTTCGGGACGCGGGCCGATAAAGACGAAACCGCTGGACTCCACGCGTTCAGCGAAATCGGCGTTTTCAGAAAGGAAACCGTAGCCGGGATGGATCGCTTCGGCATCAGTGACTTCGGCAGCACTGATAAGAGCCGGCATGTTCAAATAGCTTTGATGAACAGGGGCAGGTCCGATACAAACGGACTCGTCGGCGAGGCGAACGTACTTGGCATCCGTATCTGCAAGCGAGTGGGCAACCACCGTTTTAATGCCCATTTCCTTACAGGCGCGCTGAATGCGAAGTGCGATTTCTCCGCGGTTGGCAATCAAAATCTTACCGAACATAGGGGCTCACTGATTATTCGATGACGAAAAGCGGCTGGCCGAATTCGACCGGAGAACCGTTATCCACAAGAATTTCTTTCACTGTGCCGCTGACTTCGGCTTCAATTTCATTGAGAAGCTTCATGGCTTCAATGATGCACAGCGTGTCGCCTTTCTTAACCTGGGTGCCGACTTCTACGAAAGGATCGGCGCCGGGGCTCGGAGCTCTATAGAAAGTACCGACCATCGGGCTTGTTACCTGAGTACCGCTCGGGGAGTTAGAGGCCGGAGCGGCAGAAGGAGCAACAGGGGCTGCGGAGGGTGCAGGAGCGGCCGGGGCCGGAGCTGCCTGCGGGATCTCGATAATCGCCGGTGCGGCTTGAGCGGCTTGGGCAGGGCGGTTTACGATTCTGACGTGGTCGCCTTCTTCATTGATTTCGATTTCGGCGATGCCGGAAGCCTGAACTAAATCGATCAATGTTTTAAGTTTTCTCAAGTCCATAGAAATGCCTTTCTATATATAAATTAGGGAAAATTATTCTGCGGTAAGGAAATAGGCGGCGGCTGAGAAGTAGCCGTGGACTCCGAGGCCGATGATGCAGCCTTCGGCAATGTCAGACAGGTAAGAATGGTGTCTGAATTCCTCACGCTTAAAAATGTTGGATAAATGAACTTCGATAAACGGGATCTGTACAGACAAAAAGGCATCGCGAATCGCGATGCTGGTATGTGTGTAAGCGCCGGGGTTGATAATGACTGCTTCGATACCTTCTTTTGCTGCCTGCTGAATCCTATCGACTAAATCACCTTCGTGATTACTCTGGTAGGTTGTAAGTGTTCCTCCGGTGGATTCAACGAAGGCTCTTAAATCGGTTTCGATCTCGGCAAGCGTCGTCGTACCGTATTTGTCCGGCTCTCTGGTTCCCAAAAGGTTGAGGTTTGGACCATTTATCAAAAGTAGTTTTTTCATAGGCGAAGCCGCGGGCTAAATCGCGGCTAAATTGGTTTTCCGCCTAGTATAGACGCTATTTGCGCCTAATTCTTCAATAAGTTAGCCTAACTTGTTTCTGATTTCTAACGTTTTTCGTCAAAAAACGGCTTAGAAATTGCACGAAATTAAAAGAAGATAAGGCTTTATTTAGGGTAAATACCTATTTCTCTTCTGTGAGCGAAATCAGTCTTTCGAGTTGTTTGATATCGGCGGTTTTTGCGGTTTCATCCTCGATTTGCCAAGAATCAGGCGCTTTCTTTGTCAGATTTTTGATCTTTGCCCGATTCTCAAAAACCTTTAAGCGAACCCAAACAGCGAGTTGCTCACGGTCAAAATAGCCGCCTTTAATGATCGGAGCTTCGAAAATGATCTCTTCGACGGGTTCGTTCTTCTCGGGCCGCTCGTTCGGCAGAACCTCAATCTCAATTTCCCGATCAATTAAATCGATTTCAAGAGATTTCGCATCATCGCACTCAACTGCAATGTAAATGTCTGAATATTTGTCTGCGCACCCGTTCAGCACTCCTCGGATAAGAAGAGGTTTGTAATCACTCACTTCTTTCATGACGATTAACGCCGCTCTTCTAAGTTCCCAAAGGCGTTCCGCATGACCTTTTGGATCAAAAATGGCGTAATGCTCTCGCAGCGCGGATTCGATGGCGTCATCGTCCGGCAGCTGCGCACTTGAAGTGATTTCATATTCTTCGGCAAGTCTGCGTCTGGCTTCGCTCCAGTCGGGTACGCCTTCGGCAATGATTGCGGCGGCTTCTGCCGCGAGCCCTCGGGTGTCTTTGCTTCTCATATTAATTACGTCGGTAGGATTCTTCCGATCAGTCGTGGCACAATGCCACACATCAATTTAGCGAGGATTTTAACGTGCACATTCATATTCTCGGTATTTGCGGCACATTTATGGGCGGCATTGCCCAGCTTGCAAAAAGTCTTGGTATTGAGGTCAGTGGCTGCGACGCCGGAGTCTATCCTCCGATGTCCGATCAGCTCAAGCAAGCCGGAATCCATTTAATCGAAGGCTACGATCCGGAACAACTCGACGCCGGTGCTGACTTATATATCATCGGCAATGCGATCAGCCGCGGCAATCCTTTGCTTGAAGAAATTCTTAATCGCGGTTTGCCCTACACGTCCGGCCCGCAGTGGCTGCAAGAGAACATTTTGAACGGGCGCCACGTGCTGGCAGTTGCCGGTACCCACGGTAAAACCACAACGACTTCAATGCTGGTCTGGATTTTGGAAGACTGCGGATTGAATCCCAATTTTCTGATCGGTGGTGTTCCTCAGAATTTCGGACACTCGGCCCGTTTGACCGAATCGGAATACTTCGTGATCGAAGCCGATGAATATGACACGGCCTTCTTCGATAAGCGCAGCAAGTTTGTGCACTATCGTCCCCGCACGGTCATTCTGAACAACCTTGAATACGATCACGCCGATATTTTCCCGAATTTGGAAGCGATTGAGCGCCAGTTCCATCATTTGGTGCGCACGATCCCGTCCCATGGAAAAGTTATTTTCAACGAAGCCTCCGAAGCGCTTCATCGAGTATTGAAGATGGGCTTGTGGACACCGGCTGAAAGTTTCGGAACGTCTCCGGTCTGCGACTGGCGTTTGGTCGAGCATGAAGGCGCTCGATTGTTTGCCGGCGGCAAAGAAGTCGGACGCTTTGAGCTGTCTCTCCCGGGCGAACACAATCTGCTGAATGCTTCGGCTGCAGTTGCAGCTGCTGTGAATGCGGGGGTCTGCGCTGAAAGAGCAGTTGACGCGTTGTCCCGCTTCGAAGGTGTTAAACGCCGTATGGAAGTCAAAGGAGAAGTTGCTGGCATTAAGGTGATCGACGATTTTGCCCATCATCCGACAGCTATTGAGGAAACCATTAAAGCCGTTCGCAGCAAATATCAAACAGGCCGTCTCTTTGCAGTTCTCGAACCACGCTCCAATACGATGAAGCTTGGCACGATGAAGGCTCAGCTTCCGGGCAGTTTGATGCAGGCCGACAAAGTGTTCTGTTATCAAGGGGCCGCCGTGCAGTGGAATACGGCGGCCGCCTTGGCACCTCTCGGCGCAAAGGCTGAAGAATTTAAGGATCTGGAAGCCCTTGTGAAAGACGTCGTGGGACGGGCAGAGCAGGGCGATACGATTTTAGTGATGAGCAACGGCGGTTTCGGCGGCGTCCACAAGAAACTGCTGGACGGATTGAAATCTAAGTTCGGAGCTTAAATTCATGCGTCCTACTCTTTATCTGCACGGTTTTTTGTCGCACCCAAACTCTGCGAAGCCCAAACTTCTCAGAAAAGCGCATGAAAGGATCGGCAAGCCGTTTATTGCACCGGAACTCTACATGTCGCCGGAAGAAGTCGCTGAGTTTCTGTCCAAACTGATTAAAGAAGATCTCAAAGGAGGGCCGGTCGATGTGATCGGTTCTTCACTCGGAGGCTTTTATGCAGCTTGGGCAAAAGAGCACCTGCCGGTGGAGAAGGCTGTATTGCTCAATCCCGCGTTAGGTAATTGGGGAAGGGTTGATTTCCAGCCGGGCTGGCACAAGGTGAGCGGCCTTGACCGCGAAATGTATGTATGTCCCGAATTCATGATCCAGCTGGAAGGGATGCTGGTAAAGGATTTGAAGAAGTCGAAGGATTATCTTTCACTCATCAGTCTCAAAGACGAGGTTCTGGATCCTTCGCAAACTTTGGATTTTCTAAAAGATACAAAGATTGTGAAGATTCCTGACGGAGATCATAGAATTACGGACTTTGCGCCTCATGTCGAAGAGATCATGAGTTATTTAGCGGGATAGCCGCTTTTAGAAGGAAAATAAACGCGGCGCCTATTCCCATGGCGGGTAACCGTCCTCAGGCGCATCGGAATTTGTGTTTGAGCTTGTTTTGAGAGGCTTAAACTTTAGCGGGTATAAGCAATTAACAGTCAAAAACGTCAGTTGAAAGGACGCTATGAATTTATTTTTTGAAGAAGACGGAGCATTCAAAGTCGGAACAGAAATGTCCGGCACCGATTCGGCCTGCCAAGTTGAACTACCGACAGGAAAAAGAATAAAAGTTAAGCGCTCCCATATCTTCGTGACGTACAACAGTCCGTCACCGGCTGAATTTTTAGCTCGAGCCCAGCAGGAAGCCGAAGAAATCGATCTGGAAATTCTCTGGGAATTTGCACCGGATGACGAGTTCGACTTTAAATCCATCGCGGCCGAGTACTTCGGAGACAGCGTTACGCCGATACAGCAGGCAGCAACGATCCTTCGTCTGCACCCCAATCCGGTTTATTTCTATCGAAAAGGCCGCGGTAAATATCGTAAGGCGCCCGCCGAGACACTGAAGCTGGCTTTAGCCGCGATTGAACGAAAGAAAAAACTCGAAGAGCAGAAGGACGCTTACGTTCAGATGCTCATCGAAGAACATAAGGCGCCGGCCGATATTGCCAATAAGGCGATTGAGCTTCTGGTTCGTCCCGATAAGAACTCCATTGAGTGGAAGGCTCTGAATGAAGCGAGCGACAAACTCAGCTGTATGCCGCTGCGTTTGCTGCTCGATGTCGGTGCGATTCCGAATGCTTGGCGCTGGCACGTCGAAAGCTTCTTCATGATTAACTTTCCGAAAGGAAAGAATTTCCCCGAAAACCTCTCTAAGCCTCATCGCGAAGCACATGACGAGCTTCCTTTATCGGACGCCGTTGCCTTCTCTATTGACGATTCGGAAACAACGGAAATTGATGATGCCTTGTCTGTGACACCGTTGGAAGGCGGGAAGACTCGTGTCGGCATTCATATTTCCGCACCGGGCCTGGGCATTCAGCCGGGGTCGGACATCGACTTAGTCGCTCGGGAAAGGATGTCGACTGTCTACGCGCCGGGGCTTAAGACCACCATGCTCCCGAAAGAATGGGTTGCGGCTTTCTCCTTGGACGAAGGGCTGATCTGTCCTGTCGTTTCGCTCTACGCCGTGGTCGATAACGAAACACTTGCCGTTCTCTCTACAGATACACGCCTTGAACGCATCAAAATCGAAAGGAATCTGCGCTATGACCTGATCGCCGATAAGGTGACGGAAGAAGCTATTCAAGAGGGCAACCTTCCTGTTCCTTACGGCCCCGAGCTCATTTGGCTTTGGAAGTTTGCCAAGAAACTTCTGAAAGATCGCGAAGAAGTTCGCGGCAGACCGGAACCGGTGGGTCGTATCGACTGGTACTTCAGCCTGAAGGGAGAAGACGAGAATGCGGAAATCGAATTGAAGGGACGCCGAAGAGGAGATCCGCTGGATCTGCTCGTGGCCGAAATGATGATTTTTGCGAACTCGACCTGGGGCGGATGGCTGGAAGAAAGAGATGTGGCCGGTATCTATCGTTCCCAGCGAATGGGGCGCGTCAAGATGACAAGCGTTCCGGGGCCGCATGACGGTATCGGTGTTCCTTATTACGCTTGGTCGACTTCTCCGCTACGCCGTTACGTTGACATGGTCAACCAGCGTCAGATTATTGCGACCCTTAAAGGCGAAAAAGCCCCGTATCGCAATAATGACTCCGAGCTCTTCTCGATCATTTCTACTTTTGATTCCAACTACTCGGCTTTCAACGACTTCCAGTCCCGTATGGATCGCTACTGGTCGATGCGGTGGATTGAACAGGAAGGCATTAACGAACTTAAAGCTACGGTGGTTAAGGGCGACCTCGTAAGGATTGAAGGCCTGCCGATGGCTCAGCGCGTCCCCGGATTGCCTGAGCTTCCGCGCGGTCAGAGCGTCCTGATGAAGGTTTTGAATCTCGACTATCTGTCTTTAGTCATGGAATGCAGTCTTATTAAAGTGCTGAACGAAAGCCATGAGGAAGATTTAGAAGAGGAAGAGATCGAAGTTGAAGTCGGGACGCCGGAAGCTGTGCCTCCGGAAGAGCCTCAGACTGAAGGGGTTGAGCCTGGGAACGAGGGGCAGGCGTGATGGATAGAAAACCTCTCTTCTATCCCGTAAAGACATGAGGTAAGATTTAGAAAAGAAATCTTGAAAGGATTCATCAATATGAAGCAGGGTACCAAATTAGGAGTTATGGGTAATCCCATCGGACATAGTCTCTCTCCGGAAATCCATTTAATGTTTGCCAAGCAGTTCGGCGACGAGATTTCCTACGATAAAGTTGAAATCCCGCTCGGCGAATTTGAGAGCGCCATCGGCGAAATGATCGACGAGGGCTATCACGGACTCAATGTCACGATTCCTTTCAAGTTAGACGCTTTCCGCTGTTCTACAAAGTGTTCGTCTCAGGCTCGTCAGTCTCGAGCCGTGAATACTCTTACTTTCCAAAACAACAAGATTCTCGGTGAAAACACAGACGGCACGGGTTTCATTCGTGATCTGGAAGAGCGTCTGAAGTTCTTTGTAGAACACAAAAAGATTCTTATCCTCGGCGCCGGCGGCGGTGTTCGCGGTATTCTCCCGGCCCTGATGGAACGCATGCCCAAGACTGTGACCGTGGCTAACCGTTCTGTTGCTCGTGCTCAGGAACTCTGCGACGAGTTTGGGATTCAGAGCATCCTTTATGATGAGACCGGTTCCGAGTCTTATGACCTGATTGTGAATGCCACGCCGACAAGCCTGCAGAATAAAGCTCCTTTGGTTTCTCCGTTCGCATTTGACGGATGCGAACTCGCCTACGACTTGGTCTACGCCGCTAAGCCCACACCGTTCATGGAACTGGCTAAACAGGGCGGCGCAAGACACGCTTCCGACGGTCTCGGGATGCTGGTTGAACAGGCGGCCGATTCCTACGAAATTTGGATGGGCCATCGTCCGGGTACCCAAGACGTTTACGCAAAACTTCGCGAAACTCTGGATAAAAGTGCAAAATAAGGGAGCAAACCGACAGGTGTAACCTTGAGCACAAACAATCCTTCTTCTCAGCTTCACGACCCTGACTATGACGTCGCAGTAAGAGACCCTGAGGCAGCAGCCCGGGGTCTGGCGCTTGTACAGCAGCTGCTCGACGAAGGGGAAGATGCGGCCGATCGCAAGGATCTAAAGGTCGGCGAAGAGATCAAAAAAGAGCTTCGCGACACGCTGTCGGAACTTCATCCTGCCGATATTGCCTACATCCTGGAAGCTCTTCCGCTCGATGAACGTCTCATCGTGTGGGACTGCGTGCGCTCCGGACGCGACGGCGAGATTTTGGTTGAAGTCAATGAAGGTGTTCGTGAAACCCTGATTGACGCCATGAACCGCGACGAATTGGTGGACGCTGTCGAAAGCCTGGACACCGACGAAATCGCTGACTTGGTCGAAGACTTGCCGCCTGACGTCGTGGCGGAAGTTCAGGAAGGTCTGTCACACGAAGAAAGGGCTCAGCTGCGCGCGGCCATGAGCTATCCGGAAGATACGGTCGGTGCCCGTATGGACTTCGAAATCGTATCAATCCGTCAGGAAGTCACACTCGATATCGTGCTTCGTTACCTTCGCCGGTTAAAGAAGCTCCCTGACCATACCGACCAGGTATTCGTGATTGACCGAGAAGAGCGCCTCATGGGTACTTTGCCGGTTGACCGCATTCTGACGCATTATCCGGAAGACGCTGTTAAAGATGTCATGCTGACGGAAGTCCTGCGGCTGTCTCCGCTTGAAGACGTCAGTGACGCAGCTCAGGCCTTCGAACGTTACGACCTGGTGAGCGCTCCGGTTGTTGACGAAGCAGGCCGTCTGGTGGGACGTCTCACCGTGAACGAAGTGGTGGACGTGATCCGTGAAGAAAGCGATGAAGAGGCTTACGGTGCGGTCGGTTTGGATGACGATCAGGATATTTTCGATTCAGTTTGGTCATCTGCGAAAGCCCGCTGGGTTTGGCTCGGAGTGAACCTCTTTACGGCCTTCTTTGCTTCCCGCGTGATTTCCGCCTTTGACGGAACGATTGAAAAGGTTGTTGCATTGGCAGCCTTAATGCCGATTGTCGCAGGTATCGCCGGCAACTCCGGCAACCAGACGCTTACGCTGCTGGTTCGTTCTTTGGCGACCGGTCAGATTACCGAAGCTAACCAAAGCGATGTGGTGAAAAAAGAAGTTTTGGTGGCTTTGGTCAATGGTTTTATTTGGGGCATTATTGCCGGTCTCTTTACCTGGGGGCTCTACTACGATTCTCCGGACGGCATGAAGCTCGGCTTTACCATGCTCTTGGCCATGATGCTGAATATGCTCATGGGCGCGATTGTGGCTATCCTCGTTCCGATTACGCTTAAGAAACTCGGCCGAGATCCGGCCATGGGCGGATCGGTACTCCTGACATTTATTACCGATTCAGGCGGTTTTTTAATCTTCCTCGGTCTGGCAACCTATATATTCGGATAATCAAGACTCAACGTTGAGAATCTGAATGAAAGCAAAAATCTGCGCTTCTTTGTGCCTACTTTCTGCTGCGGTTCTTTTATCCAATGCGCATGCAGAAACTCCCTCCGACGTTTTGCAAGCGATTCCCCATACAGAAGAGCTTCTCAATGTCGTTGTAGTTTCACGCCACGGTGTGCGTTCTCCGACTCAATCTGCAGAAAAACTGCACGGTTGGTCAGATAAGAAGTGGCCGGCTTGGCCCGTTGCTCCTGGATTGCTCACATCTCGCGGTTTTTATCTTGTCAAAGCCACGTGGAAACTCAATCGCAGTCGCGCTCCTTTTACCTACGGGGTCTGTCCGAAGCCGGAAGACGTTCAAATCATTGCAGACGTTGATGAACGAACACGCAAAACAGCCGAGGCTTTAAATGAGGGCCTCTATCCGACCTGTGGTTATAAAGTTAAGGTCACGAGTTCCGAACATTCAGCGATTTTTTCTCCGCTGAAGGCGAAAGTCTGTCGAATTGACGATCCCAAAGAGCTCGAAGAAAAACTCACCCAAAAAGTTGTCGGGATCAACGAAAAGTTTGCGGCTCAAATGGCTGGGATCTCGAAACTAACGGGACATGAGTTTACGGGGCCGATGCGTGCAAAGGTCAGTAAATATAAAGTTGGCTTTAAGGGAGCACCGTACGATTGCTCGAGCATTACCGAGATCTTTGCTTTGGAGTGGGGCCAAAATCCTGAAAAGAAGGTCGCTTGGGACCAATTGGATTGGAACGGAATACTGCGTCTCATGCCGATACGCGTTGCTGTATTTTCTGCGCTTAATCGAGATATGGAAGTTGCTCGTTACAAAGGTTCGGCTTTAGCGAACAAGATTATTGAGAGCCTCGATCACGGTCCTAAATACACCTATCTTATCGGGCATGACACGAACTTGGCTAACCTCGGCGAAATTTTTGATTTGAACTGGAAACTTCCTGGAAGAGATCAGAACGAAAATACGCCGGGCGGTTATCTGACCTTTGAGAAATGGTCCGTTAACGGACAGCCGGAAATCCGTGTGTTTTATTCGGCGTTATCACCCGAACAAATTCATGCAGAGAGGGTGACTCAGCCAACCGATGATTTCGAGATTCTTCCCCGCGGAACGAAGTTCGATGAATGGAAGACGACATATGGCCGCAGACTTCAGTCGAACTGTATAGCGGACGACAAGTACGAAAATCGAAAATAATCAACTGACTTAACTTAGGAATACTCCTGAAAATGTATCACGAGATACATTTCAGGAGTTTTTTGTGTATCGGATGATACTGACAGCCGAGGTGCAATTACCGCACAATAACACTTAACAAGACCGCCTTAAACCACGATTCAGACGGACTTGATAACAAAAAACACACCGCCGCAAATAGCGGCAAACTACACTCAAAACACGGAGAAAACAAACATGAAAAAGCTGATTGCTGTTGCAGTGCTTGCTGCATTCTCTTCTCTTCCTTATGCAGCTGAAAAAAACATCATAACAGACGTCGTCGTGGTCGGTCAGGGTGCCGCCGGCACCGCCGCCGCATTCGCCGCAGCCGAACAGGGCGCTAAAGTCATCGGCCTTGAAAAGAAAGGTATGGTCGGTGGAACTGGTAACTTCTCCGAAGGTATTTTCGCTGTAGGTTCCAAGATGCAGCGCGACTACTACATTCCTCTTACCAAAGACGAAGCCTTCAAGAAGATCATGAACTACGGTCACTGGCGCAGCAATGCCCGTCTGGTTCGTGCCTTCGTCGATAAATCTGCAGATACAGTCGAATGGATGCAGAAACACGGAGTTAAGTTCGAAAAACTGACCACCAACTATCCGGGCGGCCTCTACACATGGCACATTTATCAGGGCCGCGGCGCTGGCTGGATTAACGCCCTTCAGAAGAAGGGCAAAGACGAATACGGCATGCAGGTTCTCCTGAACACTCCTGCTGAAAAACTGATTTTCGGCAAAGACGGCACAGTTGCCGGCGTTGTTGCTAAAGATAAAGACGGCAATACGCTCAACATCCACGCTAAAGCCGTGATTATCGCTACCGGCGGTTTTGCTGACAATCCCGAAATGATGAAGAAGTACACACGCTTCCCGAACACTGACGGTATTGCTCAGACCGGTAAGAACGGTGTCGGTATCCAGATGGCTTGGTCTGCCGGCGGCGGTAAAGAAGGCTTAGAAGTTCAGCAGTCCTATCGTCCGGGCCCCCGTGCAGTTTCCACAACGAACCATGTTTCTGCTACTGCCAAACAGCCTCATCTTTGGCTGACTCCGAACGGCGAACGTTTCTGCGACGAAACCATTATGGGCGACTGGCCCGCTGCCGGTAATGCTCTTGAAAGAATCGGCGGTCAGATGTGGGTTGTCTATGACAACAAGAACCTTGACTCTATGAAGCACGACGGTATTGTCCAAGGTGTCGGCGTTATGGTTCCGATCGGAGCAAAACTGACTAACTTCGAAAAAGAATGGCCGGCTGCAGAACAGGCAGGCTGGGCTGTTAAAGCTAATACGCTTGACGAACTCGCCAAAAAGACAGGTATGGATACTGCTGTTCTGAAAGCCAGTGTTGAACAATACAACAAGGCTGCCGAACAGCGCCATGACGCTCTGTTTGCTAAGGATCCGCAGTACATCTTCCCGGTCAAACAAGGCCCATACTACGCCATCAAGAGTGTAGCGTCCTCTTTGGGAACTCTGGGCGGTATTAAGGTTAACGACCGTCTGCAGGTTGTCACAGATAAAGACAAGGCTATCCCGAACCTCTACGCAGCCGGTTCCGATGTCGGCGGTATGTACGGTGACTCTTATGACTTGCTAATGGCAGGCTCCACAATTGGTTTCGCAGTTAACTCCGGCCGTATCGCTGCTGAAAGCGCCGTTAAAGATCACAACCTTGGCAAAAAATAATCCTTAGTCAGTACTAAGGACTAGTAAGAAAGCCGCCTTCGGGCGGCTTTTCTGCGCTTAGGCTTCAGGAAAATCTGGAATGAAGATACTTTCGGCCAAAGGATGGTTCTTTCTCCGTTCAAAATTTTTGAGCGCCAATTCCGGAGCAGTATTTGCGTAGCAATAGACACAGCCGTGCAGGCAAGTGTTATACATTCCGATATCTTTGCTTTCTACACATCCGCATTCTTCGCGCTGTCTGGGATCCTTCTTAATCGTGATGATCTTTTTCTTTTTGGTCGGGAGAGCACTGAACAAATCCAATTGATCGATCTCAAACGACTTTTCAGTTGGTGCTTTTGTGAGGTAGTAGGTTACTGCCGGATCATTACCGAAAAGCTTGAGCATGAGCTGAGCATCAATGCATTTACTCGGCAATATTCCGTGATGAGACAGATCAAATTTCTCAGCGCAGACGCAAATTTCCAAGTCCCAGCCGCGCTCCTGCCAATAAGAACGAATCTTCGAAAGGTATCCTGCAAATTCTTCAACTTGTTCGGCTGAGGATTCAGCATCCTCAATAGAAGCTGAATCGTATTGAGCAGCAAAATGCTCAGAATCCTTAAGGAGGTTTCTTTGAACCTTTTTGTACGACTTGATGTCAATGAAACTAAATACCAGTCGATGGGTGCAGCCTTTAAGCTCTTTGCTGATTTTGAAAATCCTGGTAGCTACTTCTCTTGGCGTAAGCGCTTTAGTAAATAGCACAGGATCGAAACGCCATACGACTCTTTCCGGCCCGATCACAGAGGCCAGCTTCTTGAAGGTTCGAATGCGGCTCTCAACAGACGGTACATTCGGCTCAAGATTTTCCTGGTGATAGTCGTTCAGCGTGAATTGAAAATAGTAATGAACACCGGCCGCATCGAGCTGCGGACGATAAGGAATAAAAGGTTTAGGATTCTTGCTCCAAAAGACGATAACTTTGGTTTTTTCGAAAGAAACGTAAACCGGCTTTTGATTGAACGGATTGAACCATTTAACGTAGCCTCGGCCGCCGTTAAATCTTGATACGAACCATTTCGGAAAGTAAGCCGGAATGTCCGTCGAACGGCTGGCCGAGACAATTACTGGAGCAATTGCCTTCACTTTAGTACCGTTATCGGTGACAATATCAACTTTTTCTGCCGGCATCTGGTGCTCTTATTCCTAGCCTTCTTAATCTGATTAGTAATGTCGATTATCGATTACTTTACGTTGGAGTCTCGGCGGATTCAATACCTCTAAAGACAACGCTCGCTTCGGATCACTTCGGTTAACACTTATCTAGGAGACCAAATTACAATGGCCTCGTAAGAAAATGAGGAAACCATGACACCACTGATAGCCGCGAGAAGATACTTTTGGGGAGCGTACAGCTTTTCCACTCTCGGACGATTTGTCCACGGCATGGCACTGTCGTGGGTTGTCTGGACTCAGACGCATTCTCCACTTTGGCTGAGCGCGATTGCCTTATTGTCCGCGCTGCCTTCTTTACCGCTGGCACCGGTGGCCGGTTCCATGGCCGACCGTTTTCATCGGCACCATATTCTCTTAATTACACAGACTATCGGCTGTGTCATTGCAGCACTCACAGCATTTCTGTCTTTTTCCGACCATCTCAATCCTTATAACTTGGCCGTATTGGCATTGATTTTCGGTATCGTGACCTCTATCGACGGCCCGTCTATGCATTCCATGCTGGTCGAAACTGGAGAGACGGTTTCTCAAGCTGTGGCTCGGCAGTCACTGGTGATGAACGTGGCACGCTCCATTGCACCGATGTTGGCGGTTTTCATTATTGAAAGTTTTTCTGCTACCTGGTGTTTCGCGATGAATGCGATCTGCTTCATCCCGATGATCGCTGTGATGGCAGTTGTCAAAATACCGAATCGAACAACGAGCGAAGAGCGCGAAGAAAGTGTGGGCGTGACATCTCGCCAGCTCTTCATGACTTATCCCATTCTTCGAGAAGTTTTGCCTCAGGTGGCATGCCTCTCTATTTTGGTGATGCCTGCTGTAGCTCTTCTTCCTGCAATTTCGCTGAAGGGCAGTGAATTGATGAGCTTCGGCTCTATGTCCTCCGGTTTGGGATTCGGCGCAGTCGCTGCGGCCGTCCTTATGCAGAGAAACCGCCGCATTATTCATCATGTGACAACAGTCTGGACGGGGGGCTGGGTCACGTGTATTGCCTTTGTCGTACTGCCGGCGCTGGAGACCGTTACTTCACAGTGGCTCTGCGCTTTAGTAGCGGGCGGTGCCCTGACTTTTGCCTTGGCGGCAGCAAATAATCTTGTGCAGTGTAAGGCGCCGGATATCTACCGCGGGCGTTTTTCGGCGATGTATTTGGCAGTGATGCTCGGGCTGGTGCCCGTCGGGCAGCTGATATTAGGGTTCGCCTCCGAGCATTTCACGGCTGTCGTCGCCGTACGCGCTTGTGCCGTGATTGCCATGGTCCTGATGGTGTTGTTTGCTTTCCTCTTTTCAATCTCTAAAGCGGAAGAAACGGTGGGACCGGACTAATCCGTCCACCAGTCGTAGATGTTTTCAAAGAGCTTAGCTTTAACGTAGACGTTGCGGCCGCTCTTATACAAGAGTCCTTTACTGATCCAATCGGAGAAGATTCGGCTCACTGAGACACGAGTCAGATTGACGACGGCTCCGTACTGCTCATTGGTCAAATCCAACGGAATTCGGTTCCACTCGGTATCCGAGATCGGGACGTCATAGTTGATCAAGAGCACTTTGAGAAAGCGTCTCAAACGCTCTGCCGGCTCCAGCGTGAAATTAGCAACCATTGCTTCAATAGAGCATTCCTGCTTACGCGTTACATGCGCGGCTTCCTTGGCGGCAAACTCACTGTTATTTTTCATCAGGTCGGTTAAAACATGCGGCTGCATAATCAGCACTTCGCACGGTCCGATCGCACGAGTTGTGACATTTACCCGATCCCCTGTGATGACGGAAAGGTCGCATGCTGAGCATCCGGGAATCAATAAACTCAAAACGCTCGGATGACTTTTGTAACGATCTGCAACATAGTAAGCTGCGGCCCCTTTGGTGATGAGGTAGAGCTTGGAGGGTTCGCCTTTGCCCTTGAGCAGATGACCCGGCCGAATAGAGCCGGGAACCCCGTATTTGCGGAATAATTCCTGCGTCTCGGGTAACTCTTTAGGCGGAACCCAGGGGTGGGTTTTGAAAATTTGTCGCATATTTAAGTACTTAATGGGTGCATAATCATTTTTGCACTGGCGAGAAGTTTTTAACAGTCAGTCACGTATTAACACCTAGTAAACGATAGACAAACAAATCTGTCAAAGGCACTATTACGGGATGACTAAAAACCAGCAGTTTAAAAAACAAACACATAGAGGCGCTTTTTCCGTCCTACGCGCTTGTAAGGAAGAACCTGTTTTCCGGGGCAAAAAGGTTGCTGCGTCCATGACGCTGGCATTGGTCTTTTTGTTGGGATTGGGCTCGCTCGACACACAAAATGCATTGACAGTTTCTTCTCCGAAGACTGTTGCCGACTCTAAAACTCCCCAGGCCGAGCCTCCGCTGAAGGTTAAATCTTTGAGCTACTCCAATTTCGAACGCGAAGATTTGACTAAGCCGTTCGAAACCGAGGAGCAGGTCATTGATCGAATGGAAACCAATGCCGCTCGTTTTATCGCAGAGCATTATCGCGTAGATCGCGAAGATGCGGCTGAAATTGTAGAGCAGGCGTTTATTTCCGGTAAAAACCACGACGTTGACCCTTTGTTGATTTTGGCAGTTATTGCGACTGAATCCTCTTTTGACCCGAAGGCTGGCAGCTCTGTCGGTGCGAAAGGTCTGATGCAGGTTCACGCCAAAGTGCATGCCAAACGCTTCAAAGAGTTCGGCGGTCTTAAAGCCGTTCATGAAGTGGAAGCCGGAATTGAAGTCGGTACCCAGATTCTTAAAGAATATCTGAATAAGACCGGCTCTCTGAAGGGCGCATTGAAGTACTACGTCGGTGCTGCTAAGCATTCTCACGACGGCGGGTACAGCCGCAAGGTTCTCTCTATGAGAAACCATCTTCGTCTGGCTGCCAGCGGTCAGGTAGAAGCGGCAAAGATTCAGGCTCGTGCGCCGAGCAAGTTCCCTGAGAACTACAGAGACGGTCCGGTTTTTGCGACCTACGGCGCTAACTTGGCCCGTGCGATGACCGAAAGTTACAAGCCGAAACAGACGTCCGGTTCTTCCGAAAGCGGTTCGGCCTAATCTAAAGGCTTAACGAAAGTCGCCCCACAAAGTTTGAGCAAAGGAGGCGGCAGCAATAGCTGCCGTTTCTGTTCTTAGGACCCGGCTGCCGAGCTTGCGGCTATAAAAGCCGTCGTCGACCAATATCTCGATTTCTTTAGGTGACAAACCGCCTTCAGGTCCTATAGCAAAGGTGACCGCCGCGGGTACTTCTGAAGAATCGTAAGTTTTACCGACTGGACTTAAAACGAACTTGAGACCTTCAGCATAGGCTGCAGCTTCTTTAAGACTTGTACAGAAGCGGATGTTGGGAAGATAGTTCTCCCCGCATTGCTGACAGGCAGAAACTGCAATTTTGTTCCATCGCTCAACTCGTTTTACAGCTTTTTCTCCGGTAAGGCGCACTTCGCCGCGATCTGAAGGGAAAACGGCAATCTCGGCATAGCCGAGTTCGCAAGCCTTTTCAATAATCCAATCCATTTTTTCGTTGGCAACGAGCGCCTGCATGAGGACAAGCTTCAGCCCCCGAGGCTGCATGATGACTTCCTGAGGAATTACTTCTGCGAAATCTGTTGCAAAACGGATCGTCCCTTTAACAGCACAGCCTTTTCCATTGAATACTTCTACCGCGTCACCCTGCCTCATGCGCAGAACCCGCATCGCATGGTGTACGGCTTCGGGCGGCAGAACAAGCGGTGCTTCAGTGTCAGCGGAATTGAAAAAATAGTAAAAGCGGGGCATGTTTTGTTAAAAGTGCTTTCAGAGGAATACAAAATGATAAAGCAATTGGCGGATTATTAAGGAAAATAAGGAGGGTTTTTCGGCTAAACAGCTGATTTCGATAAGGGCTTAGAGTTGGTAGAATTACACTGATTATTAAGCCCGGATTTCGGGATTTTTCTTATTTAGACCATATTGACTATGTCCTCTTCCGTCTCCAGTAAGACAATGGCCAACGCCGTTCGCGCATTGGCCATGGATGCAGTCCAAAAAGCAAACTCCGGTCACCCCGGAATGCCGATGGGTATGGCAGACATTGCTGTCGCCCTTTGGACTAAACACCTTCGTCACAATCCTTCTGATCCTAAATGGCTCGGCCGCGACCGTTTTCTTCTTTCCAACGGTCACGGATCTATGCTCCAGTATGCATTGCTTCATCTGGCAGGCTACGACCTCACAATTGATGATCTGAAGAACTTTCGCCAACTTCACAGCAAGACGCCGGGACACCCCGAAATCGGAGTGACGTCAGGCGTTGAAACATCAACCGGTCCGCTTGGACAAGGGATTGCCAACGCTGTCGGGATGGCTTTGGCTGAGAAAATGCTGGCGGCCGAATTCAACGAAGAGGGCTATGACATCATCAACAACTACACCTATGCATTCTTAGGTGACGGCTGCTTGATGGAAGGCATTTCTCACGAAGTCTGCTCTTTGGCCGGTGTTTGGAAACTCAACAAACTCATCGCTCTGTACGATGACAACGGTATTTCCATCGACGGCAAGATCGAAAACTGGTTCGGCGAAAACGTTCGCGAGCGCTTCGAGTCCTATAACTGGAACGTGATCGGTCCGATCGACGGCCACGACATCGAGGCTGTTTCCGAAGCTATTGAAGAAGCTAAGAAATCCGACAAGCCGACATTGATCGACTGCAAGACGGTTATCGGATTCGGTTCTCCCAACCGCGCAGGCACAAACAAAGCGCACGGTTCTCCTCTGGGAGACGAAGAGCTTGCTGAAGCTAAGAAAGCTCTGGGCTGGGAATACGCTCCCTTTGAAATTCCTCAGGAAATTTACGAAGCATTCGACGCTCGTCAGGCCGGTGCCGAAATGGAAGAGGCATGGCTTGAAAAATATCGCCGTTATGCAGAAGCCTTCCCGGCTAAAGCGGCTGAATTAGAACGCCGCATGAAAGGCCAGCTGCCGGAAAACTGGGATGATGTGATTCTTGAAGCCATCGTCAATGCAGCCGGCGAAGCCAAGACAGTCGCGACCCGCAAGGCCAGCCAGATGGCTTTGAACGCTTACGCACCGCATCTGCCCGAACTGCTCGGCGGCTCTGCTGACCTCACAAGCTCCAACCTGACCAACTGGGAAGGGGTTCAGGCCATGAGACCCGATACTTATCTCGGACGCCATATTAACTACGGTGTCCGTGAATTCGGCATGTGCGCCATCCTGAACGGCATCGCTTTGTACGGCGGATTCATCCCGTACGGCGCTACCTTCCTTACCTTCGCAGACTACGGCCGCAATGCACTGAGAATGGCCGCACTGATGAAGCTGCGCTCTATCTTCGTCTTTACACACGACTCCATCGGTGTCGGTGAAGACGGTCCGACACATCAGCCGATCGAACAGACAGAAAGCCTGCGCATCATTCCGAACATGGATGTCTGGCGTCCTGCCGATACCTGCGAAACACTTACAGCCTGGGCCTGCGCAATTTCCCGCCAGGACGGTCCTTCTTCCCTGATCTTCAGCCGTCAGAACCTTCCGTTCGTTGAACGCGACGAGATCAATGTCGATGACATGGAAAAGGGCGGCTACATCATGCTTGAAGCTCCGAACGGTCCTTCTTCCGTTGAAGTGACCTTGGTTGCTACCGGCAGCGAAGTTGCCCTGGCAGCAGAGGCCCGCAAGCAGCTTTTGGCGATGAACATCCAGACACGACTCGTTTCTATGCCCTCTACGACAGTCTTTGATCGTCAGGACAAGGAATATCGCGACTTCGTCTTAGGCGAAGGCAGACCTGTTGTCGCCATCGAAGCCGGCAGAACCGACGGCTGGTGGAAGTACATCCGCGGCGCCGGTACTGTTATCGGCCTGGATCATTTCGGCGAGTCTGCCCCCGCTTCCGAACTCTTTAAACTTTTTGGTTTCACCGTCGATAACGTTGTTGAAACTGTTCAGCAAGTTCTTTCTCAAGGAAAATAAACATGACCATTCGAGTTGCTATTACCGGTTACGGCCGCATCGGTCGAAACGTCCTCCGTGCTTTTTATGAAGAAAATAAATGGCCGGACGTCAAGATCGTTGCCATTAACGATACTGCAAAACCCGAAGCCACCGTTCATCTGACCAAGTTCGACACAACACACGGCAAGTTCAACGGTGACGTTTATTGGGACGACGGTCATCTGGTCGTGAACGGAGACCGCATTTTCATGTGCTCCGAACGTGATCCGAAGAAGCTTCCTTGGAAAGATCTGGACATCGATATCGTTCTCGAATGCACCGGTGCATTCCGCGATAAAGAAGGCGCAATGCAGCACATTGAAGCCGGCGCCAAGAAAGTTTTGATTTCCGCTCCCGGCAAGGACGTTGACGCCACCGTTGTTTACGGCGTGAACCAGAATGTTCTCAAGGCAAGCGACGTCGTTGTTTCCAACGCTTCCTGCACAACCAACTGCATGTGCCCGTTCGTTAAGCCTTTGATGGACAAACTCGGCATTGTTGACGGCATGATGACCACCATCCACGCTTTCACAAACGATCAGGTTCTCACCGACGTTAAGCACAAAGATCTGCGCCGTGCTCGTGCCGCTGCCGACAACATCATCCCGACAAAGACCGGTGCCGCTAAAGCCGTCGGTGTTGTGATTCCCGAACTGAAGGGCAAGCTGGACGGCTACGCCATGCGCGTTCCGACTCTGAACGTTTCCGTTGCCGACCTTACTTTCAACGCCAAGCGTCCGACAACCGTTGAAGAAGTCAACAAGATCATTCTTGAAGCTTCCGAAAGCCCTGAACTCAAAGGCATTCTCGGCTACAACGAACTGCCGCTGGTTTCTTCCGACTTCAACCACACTTCCTTCTCCTCTATCTTCGATGCCACCCTGACTAAGGTTATCGACGGTACGCTGGTGAAGGCTGTTGCTTGGTATGACAACGAGTGGGGCTTCTCCTGCAGAATGCTCGACACCGCCGTTGCAATGTACAACGCGAAGTAATTCTTAAAAATAATTGATCAAACCCCGCTTCGTCGGGGTTTGGTCTAACAGGAAAGAAGATCCATGAAAGTCAAAACACTTGAAGAATTGGTCAATGAAGGCGCGCTTGAAGGGAAGCGTGTTTTTATTCGTGCCGACATGAATGTTCCCCGCGATGCAGAAGGCAACGTTACTGACGATCATCGCTTGAAAGAATCCATGCCTGCCGTGAAGATGGCTCTGAAAGGCGGGGCCGGCGTGATGGTTTGCTCTCACTTAGGTCGTCCTAAGGAAGGCGAACTCACCGAACAGGACAGCCTGGCAAAAGTTGCCGAAACTTTCGGCAAGATGCTCGGCATGCCGATCCGTTTTGAAAAAGAATGGCTCGACGGCGTGGACGTTAAGCCCGGTGAAGTCGTAATTCTTGAAAACTGCCGCGGCAACGTCGGTGAGAAGAAGAACGATCCCGAACTCGTTAAGAAGATGGCAAAGCTTTGCGATATCTACGTTAACGACGCTTTCGGAACGGCTCACCGTGCTCAGGCTACTACTGACGGTTTGGCCCGCGAAGCTGAAGTCGCCTGTGCCGGTCCTCTGCTGGCCAAAGAAATTAAGGCTTTGACTAAGGCGGTTGCCGAAGCCAAGCGTCCGCTGGTTGCTATCGTCGGCGGCTCTAAAGTTTCCACCAAGCTGACTATTTTGAAGCATCTGGCTCCGCTGGTTGACACTTTGATTGTCGGCGGCGGTATTGCCAATACTTTCCTTCTGGCTCAGGGTCATCACATCGGTACTTCTTTGGCCGAACCTGCACTTGTCGGTGAATGCAAAGAAGTCATGAAGATCATGAAAGAGAAAGGCGGTCATCTTCCTCTTCCGGTTGACGTTGTCGTGGCACATCATATCGGTTATGACGCCGGCTTCAGAATCTGTGATCTTGACGATATCGAAGCAGACGAAATGATCCTCGATATCGGTCCGAAGACCAGCAAGATGCTCGCTGAATACCTGAAAGATGCTAAGACGATCATCTGGAACGGTCCGGTCGGCGTTTTCGAAATGGACAACTTCAAAGAAGGTACCCGCGACCTCGCTGAAAAAGTTGCTGAAGCTACTGCTAACGGTGCTTTCACGATCGTCGGCGGCGGCGATACGATTGCTGCAGCCAAAGCCTTTAACGTGGCAGAGAAAGTTTCCTATATCTCCACCGGCGGCGGTGCTTTCCTTGAGTTCCTTGAAGGCAAGACATTGCCTGCCATCGCAGCGCTTCAAGAAAGAACGAAATAATCTTTTCCTCTGATGCAGCAGGGCCTGTCGATTTCAAAATCGGCAGGCTTTGTTTTTTGACAAAAGGATTGCCTGATTTTGGACTTAATAGAAATAGGAAAACTTTTAAACGTGACAAAACAAAAGCCGCCATCAAAACTGAGGCGGCTTTTTGAACAGATTTCTGTCCTAGCAGGTTAATGCTGTTTTAAAACGTACTTTCTCCAAAGCTGAACAAGAAGCGCGCAGGAGAAGGGAACCAGAGCGGCAAGGATACCGACAACCAGAATCAAAGAAAGATTGTTCTTGATGAACGGGATGTTGCCGAAGAGGTAGCCGGAAAGAACGATGCCGCCGACCCACACAATGGCACCGCCGCCGCTGTACAGCTCAAAACGCAGCGGATTCATCTTGGCAGCACCGGCAACCAACGGGGCAAATGAACGGACGATCGGTACGAAACGGGCGAGCACAATCGTTTTGCCGCCGTGTTTCTCGTAGAAGTCATGCGTTTTTCTCAGGGCATCTTGGTCAATCCAGCTAATGGAGCCGTCGTAAATCTTATTGCCGAGCCAATTGCCGATATAGAAGTTCGTTGTGTTTCCGAGGATCGCACCGAGAGAAATGATGACGATGAGGAGCCAGGGATTCAAAGCACCTGCTGCGGCAGCCGCACCGGCGATGAATAGGAGAGAGTCACCCGGGAGAAAGGCACAAATGACGATGCCGGTTTCGCTGTAGAAGATCATGAAGAGCACAAGATAGACCCACCAGCCGTAGGTTTGTGCAATGTACATGATGAAGTGATCCGCATTGCGGAACAGTTCCAAAGTAAGTGTCAGAAAGTCCATTTTCTTTTTCTGTAGTCAATGGATCGAAATTGTAGCGGAATTGTTGAAAAGGACACTGAAAAAACAAGTCGGAAATTAGAAGTCTCTCTGTTTTGCTTTGGAAAAGAAATGGTTAACCTTCACCTCGATCCTGTAGGAAAGAAGAAAGTTTTCGACCATCTCATAGAAATCGGCAAGATGTCTTCCACAGGTCATATCGGTACGCATCTTGACTGCTGCACCTGTGCACCTGAGAAACCTGAGTATGAGATTTCAGCGGTAGTTTTAGCCTGCAAGGACGGCATGCCAGATGTCGAGACGTTGGCAGAACTCGGCACCCTCGAAGGTAAAGCACTTGTCCTGCACACGGTAAATCACGAGACAAACGGCTATGGATCTCCGGAATACTTCAAGAAAGAAACTTTCGTTTCTAAAGACACCTTAGAAAAAATCTTTGAACTCAAGCCGCTTTTCGTCATCATTGATTCCCACGGTTTAGGTCAAAGCGGTCCGACTCACGTCTCAATAGATAAGAACTGCGAAGCGCATCACTGCCATGTGATCGAAAATGCCGACCTTTCTTCTTAGAAAGACGAAAAAGAAATCAAAGTCCGGATCAACGTCGATATTGACAATCCGTCTACCGGACAGCCCTGCACGGTGGTTCGTTTGGACTAAGTTGGCAAACTAAAAACGCCGGTGTGTCAGAAAATACATCGGCGTTTTGTTCGTGAAGATAAGGATCAGTTTTTCGGATCCGGATGCTGTCTCCACTTCTTAACGATATAACCGATCACAAAGGGAGCCAGACCGAGAACGATACCACCGACAAGGATGAGAGAAAGATTGTCTTTGATAAGGGGAATGTTTCCGAAAAGATGTCCGGCTGAGAGAATGATGCCGGCCCAAAGAACAGCACCTACCGTTCCGCTGACCTCGAAGTTCAGTCGATTCATTTTTGCGGCGCCGGCAACCAGCGGAGCAAAGGAGCGAATGATCGGAACGAAACGAGCAAGGACGATCGTGAGCTTTCCGTGTTTGGCAAAGAAGGCTTGAGTCTTTGCCATCTGCTGCTGATCAATCCATTTAATAGAGCCGTCATAGATCTTATTGCCAAGGTAGTACCCTATGGCGTAGGCCACGGTGTTCCCGAAACAGGCGCCGAGGGCTATGGCGAAGAACGCACCAAACGGGTCGAGGATGCCGGCTGCACTGGCAGCGCCCGAGACAAAGATAAGCGAATCGCCGGGGAGCAGGGCGCAAATGACGATTCCGGTCTCTAGAAAATAGACCGTAAAGAGAAATAGATACACATAGATGCCGTATTCCGCAGACATATGAGCAATGAATTGATCGCTGTTGCGGAACATTTCTAAGAATGCGGTAAATAAGTCCATTGTTTTCCTCGACTATTGAACTTGATTGTAGAAAAGGCATTAGGACGCATAGAACCGAATTGCCCAAAGTAGTCTGAGGATTCGGCGAGTGGAGCTCTTGCAGGCCGATCGCGACTGCTATAAGGTTAGAAAACATGCTCTCACCGTGAAGAGACGAACAGAAAGACGAATCACATGGAAGACACAACATTGGAAGCAAAGCGTCCTGAAAGAAAAATTCAGGAGCTCTCGGATCAGTTAATTAGTCAGATTGCAGCCGGTGAAGTGGTTGAACGACCCGCGTCCGTTGTTAAGGAACTGGTCGAAAACGCCATCGACGCCGGTGCCGACTCGGTTGAAGTCCGCATCGAAGGCGGCGGCATCAAGCGCATCGTTGTCTCGGATAACGGCTGCGGTATTCCGAAGGATCAGCTTGCTTTAGCTGTTAAGCGGCATGCAACAAGCAAGGTTTCCAATCTGGATGAACTCGAAAGTGTGAGCTCGCTTGGGTTCCGCGGAGAAGCGCTTGCCTCGATCGCAAGTGTCTCTGACATGAAAGTGATTTCCAGAGTTGCCGGGGAAGATGCCTTTAGCATTGCCGACGGGGAGATATCTGCAGCGTCCGGCAATAAGGGCACACGAATTGAAGTTGCTGATCTCTTCTATAAAACTCCGGCACGCCGCAAGTTTTTAAAGAGCGAAGGCACGGAGGCCGCTCATTGCCAAACGGTAATTGAGCGCATTGCTTTGGCCTATCCTGAGGTTGCCTTTTTGTTTGTCGCAAACGGGAAAGCGATTATCAATCTTCCGGCCTCTTCTATTGAAGAACGATTGACGCGTCTGATGCCCCGAGACTTTAGAGATGCCCACCGCGCATTGGATGCCAAGGCGCCGGCTCTTCGGCTTTACGGCTGGGTGTGTCTTCCAACCGCTGCACGCAGCCGTGCCGACTGTCAGTATTTCTATGTCAACGGCCGATTCGTTCGGGATAAGGTTTTGTCGCACGGCGTTCGGATGGCTTACCAAGACGTGCTGCACGGATCGAGCCAACCCAGCTATTGCCTTTTCCTTCAGATGGATCCGCACAAGGTTGACGTGAACGTACACCCGACCAAGAGCGAGGTGCGCATGAGAGACTCTCAGGCTGTTCATCAATTTATCTTCCATGCAGTTGAGGAAGCCCTAGCCAGGACGACCATTGTGGATCCTTCTAGCGGAGAAATTATGGACACGGCTCTGCCGTCCTCTCCGCGAGATGCCTCTGCTCAGGCTCCTGCCGAGGCTCCGGCGGCCGCTCCTTCAGTCAATCCGTCTCAGTTCAAGTATGCACAGCCTAAGCCTTCGAGGGCGAATACAGAAGCTTATTTGGATTTCTCATCCCCGCGGCCTAAGAGCTTCCAGAACTCCTTTCCGACGACGATTGCAGCTATGAAGGTGGATCAGGCAAGCCTCTCCACAACGAATATCACATCCAAACCTGCAGTAGAAGTACCGAAAGGACTTCAGCCGCTCGGACGGGCTGTCGGACAAGTCTGCGGAACGTTCATTATTGCTGAGAACTCAGCCGGCATGGTTTTAGTTGATATGCATGCCGCTCATGAACGTATCCTTTACGAGCGTCTCAAGAAGAGTTTTGATGAGCGCAAGATGCCGATGCAGGATATGCTCATTCCTCTTGTCTTTACCGTAACCACTGAGCAGATGGCGACCTTTGAAGATGCTCGTGAGGAATTGGAGCAGCTGGGATTGGAATTAAGTGCTGTCGGGCCGAACCAGCTGAGCCTTCGAAGCGTTCCTCAGTTGATGATCAATCAAATTTCTCAGGCCGGCCCAACGATTGTGCGTGAGGTGCTCGATGACTTCCGTGAATATGGGAAGAGCACGGCAATGACGGAGAAGCGCAACGAAGTCCTCTCTCGAATGGCCTGTCATGCTGCGGTTCGCGTGAATCGCATTCTGACGATAGAGGAAATGGACGCGATTCTGCGGCAAATGGAACAGACGGATCGCGCAGACGAATGTAATCACGGACGTCCGACCTGGGTTCAGCTGACCGCTAAAGAGCTAGACAGTTTCTTTATGAGAGGTAAGTGAAGATGTCGAATTCTCAGGCCATTTTATTGTTGGGCCCGACGGCCAGCGGCAAGACTGCATTGGCGCTTCGCTTAGCCGAAGAAGTTCCCAGTGAGATCATTTCGATCGATTCTGCCTTGGTCTATCGGCACATGGATATCGGTACGGCTAAGCCGACAAAAGAAGAGCTAGCAGCGGTTCCGCATCATCTCATCGACATCATTGAACCGACGGAAAGTTATTCTGCGGCTGATTTTGCACAGGACTGCGTAAGACTTGTTGAGGAAATCCGAAATCGCGGAAAAGTACCTCTGATTGTGGGCGGAACCATGCTCTATGCCAAGGCCGTTAGAGAAGGTCTTTCTCCGCTTCCGGCAACCGATCCGGCGGTTCGCGAAAAGATCGGTGCAGAACTGAGTGAAAAAGGCTTGCCGGCCCTTTATGAAAGGTTAAAAGAGGTTGATCCTAAAACCGCCGATCGTTTGGCGCCGGCAGATACCCAGCGCATTACAAGGGCTCTGGAAGTTTTTGAGATGACAGGTAAACCGATCTCAGAACTTACGGCTCAAAAAGGAGAGCCGCTTCTGAACCTCAGCTCCTACGCGCTGCTTCCTCCGGACCGAGCAGTGCTTCACGCGAGGATTGCAGAACGTTTTGAGCTGATGATTAAAAACGGCTTCTTAGAGGAAGTAAAAAATTTAATGGCTATGCCGGGCATGCATGCCGACCTTCCGAGTATGCGGTCGGTCGGGTATCGTCAGGCATGGAACTACCTTTCTGGTTTGGCGACCTTTGATGCGTTCAAAGAAGCGGGAATTGCTGCAACCAGACAGCTGGCAAAACGCCAGATGACATGGATGCGCTCTATGCAGAACACGCAGCTGCTCAATCCTGATGAAAAAGATGCTTCTTTGGCCGTGCTCAAAAAAGAAGCCGAACAAATTTTGTCCGGCTTGCAAAATTAAGTTTTAGTGGCTTAGAACTTCGGGAAGAGTTTGTCTTCTTTAGAGGTCAGACCTTTCAATAAGGCTAAGCCGCCTGTTCCGTGTCTGCCGAGAACAGAAACATTGGCGAGGTGTTTTCCGTTTCCGGAAATGAACACAATCGCGTGCATCTTGTTGTTGGCACTGACATAAGTAAAGCGATAAGCATTCTGTCCCGGAATCTGAACCGGATTGCCGAGAACTCTCATTCCCTGCTGCTTGTAGTTGTTTGCCATGATTTGAGCGGCTTCTTTCGGAGCTTTGTCCGAAGGAATGACGGTGATGAGCACGCCTTCCCCTGCCTTACGGCTGGCGAATAAAGTTGCGAAGGTATTCGGTGGGACAGAGCCCGGCTGCATTTTCTGCTGAGCCCAGTCACCGGTCAGCGGTAAAGAAAAGTAGGGGCAGGTGAAATCAGCAGCGGTTGCAGGAAGGCAGACAAAAGTTGCGCAGGCGGCAACGGCTGAAGTGAAAGCGAAAAATTTTCTTCTTAGCACGATGATCATCCTTAGGATTGTTTGTAACAAAGTATTTCTCATTTTAGTGCTTTTAGCATGAAAAAAGCGCCGGATGACCGACGCTTTTAGAACAAACACTCAGAGGTGCTAATTACCTGATGCAACGTTCAAAACATTGCCTTCCAAGTCTTGTCGGGAGCCGTTGTTGAGTTTTGCGCGTTCCTTATCGCGGATCTCTTCTGCACGCTCGCCGACCCAGTAATTGGCGTTCTTGATGCCGAGTTTTTCCGGGTGGAAAACCGGGTCAAGACCGATAGCAAGCTGCTTTTCATAGTCGCGCAAGCAGAGGAATGCCTTCTTGTTCAGCAGCAAAATGGCGATGATGTTCAGCCAAGCCATCAGACCGACGCCGATGTCGCCCACGGCCCATGCCAGATCCGCCGTTTTAACGGCGCCGAAGATGCAGGAGCCCATGACAAACAGCTTGAGGATGAAGAATAAGAACGGACGGTGTAGTTTTCTATTGATGTAGGAAACGTTGGTTTCTGAAATGTAGTAATAAGAAAGGATCGTTGTGAAGGCAAAGAAGAACAGAGCGATGGCAACGAATGCCTGTCCGAATCCGGGCATTAAGCCTTCAACCGCAGCCTGGGTGTAGGCAGGACCTGTGGCGACGTCTTTCAGACCGATGAACATCGGGGCATTGTCGGGACCGACAACGTTATAGCTTCCGGTGATGAGGATCATGAAAGCAGTGGCAGAGCAAACGAGCAGCGTGTCAACGTAGACAGAGAAGGCCTGAACCAACCCTTGTTTTGCCGGGTGGCTGACGGAAGCTGCGGAAGAAGCGTGAGGGCCGGTACCTTGGCCTGCTTCATTAGAGTAGATGCCGCGTTTGACACCCCAGGAGACTGCCAGACCGATGATGGCGCCGAAAGCAGCGTCTACACCGAAGGCGCTCTTGACGATGAGCACAAGGACGTCGTCCAGCAGGTCAACGTGCATGAATACGATGACTAGAGAGAAAATCACATAGGCCTGAGCCATGAAGGGCACGACCAGTGTTGTGAAGGCTGCGATTCTCTTTAAGCCGCCGAACACAATGAAGGAGAGCAGAGCTGCGATGAAGCCCGCGGAAATTGCCGGAGCGATGCCGAAGGCGTTTTCCATGGAGGTTGCAATTGCATTAGCCTGCACGCCGGGAAGGAAGAGGCCGCAGGAGAAGATGGTAACAATCGCGAAGAGCCAGGCAAACCACTTGATGCCTAAGCCGCGTTCAATGTAGAAAGCAGGGCCGCCTCGGTATTCACCGTTGATTTTTTCTTTATAGACCTGACCGAGTGTGGATTCGACGAAAGCAGAAGAGGCGCCGAGGAATGCAACCATCCACATCCAGAAGATGGCGCCGGGGCCGCCGAACGTAATGGCAGTTGCCACGCCGGCGATGTTGCCCGTACCGACACGACCTGCAAGGGTCATGGACAAAGCTTGAAAAGAGGAAACACCGGTGACGTTGTCTTTCGGCTGAAAGAGCAGCTGCCACATATGTTTAAGATGTCTGAGTTGTAAGAAACCGCCGCGCAGAGAGAGGAAAAGACCGGCGCCGAGGCAAAGGCAAACCAATGCCGGGGACCAGACAATTCCGTTGACGGTATTAATAAATGATTCCATTTGGCCAAACTCCGAAGGCTTTAAAGTTATTGCATAAAAATAAGGTACCGCAAATTAAATCAAGTTCACGACACAAAAATTAGTTTTTTTTTGATTTTTCAAATAAAAATCCCGCAAAAATTTCAATTATCTCGGTTTTTTTGCGTTATATGGACAAAACAAAAGCCGGGCGGACCCGGCTTCGGTCGAGAGCTGAATTGGATTCAGCTCCGAAATGTTACAGCAAATTAATGCTGGACTTTCTCAAGGATCGGTTCGGAAACGCCCTTCATGCCGACAAGAGTCAGAGCGGTCAGGAAGGCGACCTGAGGACCTTGGAAAGCGTCTTTGGCATTCCAGCGTTCGGACAGAGCATGGTTGTTTTCTTCCGTGCCGCCGGCGCCGAGCGTCGTAGCCGGCAGGCCGTAGAAAAGAGGCACGTTCTGGTCTGTTGCGGCCAGTGTGTATTTATCCAAAGAAATGCCTAAGGACAAGAGAGAACCGTAAGCAGCCTGGATGACGGAGGCGTCATCGGCGTTCATGCCGGCAGGACGGTCACCGATCTGTTCGATCTTCAGGGAGACCATGCCGTCGCCTTCAAGACCCCAGCGCATATTTTCTTCGTCGCAGGCGGCTTCAATGGTTTCAAGAACGGTCTTAACGAAAGCTTCGAGCGCAGGCTGATTGAAGCTGCGGATGTCGAGTTCGGCTTCAGCGCGTGCGGCAATGGCGTTGACGCTGGTACCGCCCTTGATCACGCCGAAGTTGAAGGTGCACTTCGGATCGGTCGGAACTTTGAGTTCGTCAACACGGACGATAGCGCGGGACAGGCCGTGGATAGCAGAGCCGACGATACCGAACTTGTGGAGGCTGTGGCCGCCGGGGCCTTCGAAAATAATGCGGAAGCGTTTGCAGCCGACGGCGCCGCGCAGGATGCGGTGAACGTTGGCGGAGTCGATAGCGATCATGCCGTCATAGTCGTTCTTTTCTTTGAAGAGCGCTTTGCAGCCGCGTAAGTCGCCGTTGCCTTCTTCACCTAATGTGCCGACGAAGACGATGTCGCCGACGGTTTCAATGTTGTTTTCGTTCAGGCAGCGGATAACCTGCAGCATGGAGGCTAAACCGGCCGCGTCATCGGAGATTCCGGGTGCGGCGTAGACGTCTCCGTCTCTGTGAACTTTGCAGTCGGTACCGGCCGGAAAGACGGTGTCGATATGGGCGCCCATGACGAGCGTAGGACCGCTGCCAGTGCCCTTTCTGCGGCCGATGACGTTGCCGATGGCGTCCTGTTTGACATCCGTCAAACCGTACTGTTTGAACATGCCGAGAAGAACCTTTGCTCTTTCTTCTTCATGGAAGGGAGGGGCGGGAGTTTCAGTCAAAATGATCTGGTCGGCAATGCGCTTTTCCTGCTGCTTGACGGCCAGTTCGAGGGCTGCCTCGACCTGAGCGTTAGAGCGCAGGGTTTTGATAATGTCTTGTGTTTTTTCTGTGCAGACGGGACGCGGATCGGTCATATCTTTCCTTTGAGGTTGTTCGATAAAAAGCAGGGCGCCTTGAGTCACCCATAATCCTCAATTGTTTCAGAAAGTTGCAATTATGGGAAGGTGGGAAAACAACAATGGATAAGCGAGGGAAAGTTTCTGAGAAATCTTTGGAGAAATGATTAGAGAAGCATCTGCGGGCCGAAATAAAAAGAGCGGAGTCCTTTCGGAGCTCCGCTCGGTACTGCAAGCAAAACTTTTTAGAGGGCAGAGATACGTTCGATCTGCTTGCCGGGATCGACAACGATGGCCTTCATGCCGCGTTTTTCAATGGCGTCCTTGCCGTGTTCGGTACAAATGACCGTTGCGCCCTTGGAGACCAATTCTCCGTTGAAGAGAACCTTGCGGCCTTCAATAAAGGAAGCCACCGGCATCTGTGTTGCGAAGTCGTACACTGTGATGTCTGCGTCTGCGCCGACAGAGAGGTGACCTTTGTTTGCCAGACGAAGCATACGAGCCGGGTTCAAAGAGGTCTTCTGAGCAAACTCGCTGAGACTCAGAATATCGAGTTTTACGAGAGATAAGCCCTGAGAGAGGATGACGTTGCGAGGAATGCAGCCGCCGTCCGTGGAGATCGCATCAACGACGAAGGAGCCGTCGTCGCGTTTGGTCTGAGCCAAGGCGATACGGGGCAGCGGAGGATTGATATTGAAGCTTCCGCCCACATTCGTGTCTGCAGCTTCCCAGCGGCGAAGTGCTTCTTCACCGGTCATCAGATCGGAGTAACCGCCGGCGTCATAAACCACGAAGGCTTTTCCGGCTAAGAGTGCGGCTCTCACACCGTCTTTGTCTTCTGTGAAGCCGAAGGCTCTCAGGCAGTTGCCGGTCACTTTGGACTGGATCTTGCCGTCCTTATCGCATGTCAGACGAGTGCCGTTCTTCGGAGAGACATAGCTTTCGCAGAAGATGTTGGGATTAGCTTTGAGCAGATCAATTGCAATGGCTGTTTCTTCCATGGCGTCTTTGATGGCGCCGCGGCAGTAAGCATTGATATGAGCTAAATGCATCGGATAGCCGTCAGCCATCTTGACTGCTTCAATCATGCCGTTGATGTTGGAGCCGTTCTTAGTTGTACCGGCATGCCAGGCAACGTAGGCTCTGCGTTCGAGAGCGGTGCGGATCAGCAGAGAAGAAACTTCCGGTTCGAGCGGATAGTGACCGCCGAGGAGTTTGACGCCAAGCGCGCCTTCTTCCAGAGATTTATCGATCAAGTCGATCATTTCCTGCTGGGAAGGATTGGCATCTTTGAAAGTGAAGGGAGGAGAGGCAAACTGGAGAATTGCCATGTTAATGCCGACGCCGTATTCAGGAACGTTGTCGAGGATGTTGTCCAGAGGACCGGCCATGTCCAGACAGGTCGTGACACCGTTCATTGCCAGCATTCTCGGGCCAAAGGGAGAGCCCCACATTTCACCGAGGTGGACATGGCTGTCAATAATACCGGGCTGAAGGGTTTTGCCGGTGAAGTCGATGACTTCTTTAGCTTCTTCCGAAATGTCGCGCTGGACCTTGGCAATTTTGCCGTCCTGAATGGCGACATCGGCAATGCCGTTGACGGAATTCAGGGGATCGACGACCCAAGCATTCTTGAGAAGTAAGTCGTACATGTTTTCTCCTTAGGATTAATTGATCAAAGGCAGATCAATATGTTTTGAAGATCTCTTTAATTTTTTCCTGATCGGGCCCGAACTTCTTAAGGCTTAACTGAAGCAGGATTCTTGCTTTTTGAGGATTTAAGGTTCCTGAGGGAATAATACCGTTGAGTTGCCACCGCGTCATCCCCTCCGTTACAGGGCCGCTGCCGGTTCGGCTGGAGCGGACGCAGATGACATCTTTAGCCTCCTGAAGGACGGGTTCGAAAACCAAAGGAACCGAACCGTTGCCCGTGCAGCTCAAAACAATACCGTGGAAGCCCTTGTCAACGGCCGCCTCGAGCAAGTCCGGGTTTTGGTCGGCGCAG
Source organism: Parasutterella sp. (assembly GCF_057870745.1). Taxonomy (NCBI): domain Bacteria; kingdom Pseudomonadati; phylum Pseudomonadota; class Betaproteobacteria; order Burkholderiales; family Sutterellaceae; genus Parasutterella; species Parasutterella sp. The sequence continues at coordinate 49,050 of NZ_DBMALT010000008.1, forward strand.
CAAAGAAGTGCACAGACTCTCGGATATTCGTCAGCGGTGTCTGTTTCTCCGACTTCGAAGCAGGACCGCAGTGTATGCGGCTTGACGGATTCGGTCAGGAAATCAATCTGATCCCCGATGATGTATCCGAGCGGGCCGCTGTTCGGAGACTTGAAGGTTTCTACGGCAACGGTGTTGGTTTTGACGACGTCACGTGCTCCGTGAATCGTGCCGTTAAGCGAAACGAGAACGCCTTTACCGGCCGCTTTAGGAGAACCCGCCAAACGGACGGCATTTAGAAGGTTTAAAGGACCGTCGGCGGAAACCGCTGTAGCCGGTTTCATGGAGCCGGTAAAGACAACAGGTTTCTCAGTCTTTAATGTCAGATTCGCAAAGAATGCGGTTTCTTCCATCGTGTCGGTGCCGTGTGTTACGACAAAACCGTCAAAGTTTTCCTTGGAAAGTTTGTTGATCAGACACACGAGCTCCAGCCAGTTGGAGAGCTTGATGTTGCTCGAACCGATATTGAAAACAGAGAAAGTAGCGATTTCAGCGATGTCATTAAGCTCAGGCAGAGCCGTCACAATTGTATGAATGTCGGCATCCGTGATGCTGTAGCCCGTCATTTGCGTTGCATTTGCACCGCTGCTGACGATGGTGCCTCCGGTTCCGATGACGGCGATTTTCGTTTTTTTCATAGCGGTCTCGTATGTCCGAAAAATAGAGCGCGGAAAGGAAGCCCTTCCCGCGCCGGGGAGAGCTTCTTACCTCATAAAGATGGCAAGAAGAATAACTGCAACAACCATCGGAAGGAAGGTTCTCTTTGCAACGTCAAAAGGATTGGCCTTAGCCAAGCCGGCAACAAGAATGGTGATGCCGGCAATCGGGGAAGCCGTGCGGCCGGCAGCGCCTGCTAAGAAAGCCAGAGAGCCGAGGCTGTGGATCTGCATACCGAATTCCTGAGCATGCGGAGTGACGGCACTGTTGAAGGCCATGGCGCCTGCGTCGCCGCTGCCCATCAGAACGGAGAGGACGAATGGTCCGATCGAGCCGCCCCACTGTGCAATTTCCTTGGACTGAACCATCAAAGCGATGAGGCCTTTAATTAACCCGGAAGCGGTTAAGCCCGCAGCCAGCACGCCGGCGGCAATGATGATGCCCATGATGCTGCCGTAGGAGTCGCCCATACCTTTGAAGAACTGCTTGGAGAACTGCTGCGGGTCGCACATAGCAACGATCAGGCAGACAATCGTACCGATCAGCATGGCTGGTGCAACGCCCATCTTGACCGAGGGAATCCAGAACGTGAACACGAGCATGAGGATGATCGGGATCAGCGGAACGAAAGCCTTGATGGGGCTCGGCTTAAAGGAGGACGTTTCTGCATCGGCGGCAGGGTTGGCTTCCGCCATTTTTTCGCCTTTGTTGTCGCCCAAAACCCAGCAGACAATGCACAGGCCAACGGCGCCGACCACACCGATCATCAGGGAGTAGATGCCGTGATAGCTGATCAGGTCCATGATGGACATATGAGCCATGTCGGAAACATAGGCGTTGTGAGACAAGCCCGGAGAAAGTAGAGAACCGGTGGTGCCCATCAGGACGGCTGCTGCAGCGGCGGCCGGTTTGAAGCCTGCTCTAAGCAGCAGAGGAATCAAGGTCGTACCGACAACGGCGCCCACACCGGCAGCTGAGGGAATAGCGATGTTGATCGCAAAGGTAAGCAGCGAGGTGATCGGAATCATCAGGATGCCGAAGTTGCGGATCGGACGCGTCAGATAATGCACTAAGGAACGGTCGCACTCTGTATAGGTAACGCAATAGGCAAATCCGGTAGCCGAGCAGATGGCCGTGATCAAAGCACCGTTGGTCATGGTTTTGGCAAAGGCGTTTAAGCCGGCCATTGGGGCGAGGGAAATACAGCAGAGAATGAAACCGCCTCCGAACAGCACCATACGGGTTTCGTACTGTTTGATCAGCATGTAGCACATGACGATCAGGACGAGGATGGCAATCCAGCCTGTGATTGGCATAGTTTTCTCCTTTTTATGGGAATTTTGGTTGGAAACCTCTTTGTGGTTTGAGGCTATACCAATATTTTAGGATCAGGCTTCGGAAACCGAAGAATAAAATCTATGCCGCGTTGGAATACTTTATGATTTGTAATTGTCTTTTATTTGTATGAAATTAAAGGATATTTGCCCTATCCGACCGTAAAATCTTCTTTGACCCAAGGTGCGAATTTGAGACTTTCGGGAATAATGTTTTCTTGAACGAATTGCTTAGCAATGTCGGCAATGATCTCGGATTCCACGACAAATTCCTGTTCCCGGCCGATTAAATACACTTCTCGGCTAAAACTGGGTTTTTGCATTTCTCGGACGATGAAATGAGGATGCATGTGAATGTTTTCCAGGACGGTAGTCGGCCGAGAAAATCCCCAGCCGATGCCCTGGGAGACGAGCGTCACTAGAAGTGAATTGGTGTCGACGGAGATTTTGTCCGGAAACCTGAGGCCGTGTGTTTTCATGAACATCTCATTGATTTCTCCGGCGCCGCTTTCGTTCCAGTAGCGAATGAGCGGCAGTCCGCAGACGGCAAGGCGCTGCCAAGTCCAGTTTTGATTAGGGTCTTTTTCAAAAGATTTGGGAAGGATTAGCACAGAAGGTTCATGAAACAGCAGCCTTCTGAAAACATGCGACGGCTCGGTGGAAACGTCGTTCGTGATAATGAGATCGAGCTTTCGCTCAATCAGTCTTTGTATCAGGACATTGGCGCTGGCCGTCAGCATGACGACCTGAGACAGGTTGGGCAGAAGATTTTTGAGGATCGCCACGCCCAGATTTAAATGAAGACTTTCTAAGATCCCGATACGCAGGATCGGCTTAATGTAGTTCTTGCTTTGCAGCGAGGACAAAGAGCGTGTCATCTCGCCTTTGAGACCCCGAAGCTGTCGGTGCAGCAGATGGGCTTCCGGGGTGAGTGTCAGCGGCCGGGAGTTGCGGATGAACAATTCAAAGCCGATGGAATCCTCAAACTTCCGAATGATCTTCGAAACAGCCGATTGAGTGATGCCGAGAGCGTGGGCAACGGCAGAGAAGCTTCGAAAATCACAGCACATGAGAAAAACGCGGGTCTCATTGCTCAAGATGGACTCTGTAATGGGTTTGCTCATGTTTATCCTTGAAACCGGTTTCTGTTTCTTTTCAGTGTAATGAAATTAAAAACAATTGAGCCTCCCGAAGGAGGCTCAATTAGCGAGAATACTAATGCTTAGCGCACAGCGCAGGCGGCTTCGCCGGCCGGCAGCGCTTCAATGACACCGATGCGATAGACGGTTTCGCCGGCAGCTTTCAAAGCTTTCTGAGCTTTTTCAGCATCTTCAGCGGCAACGATGACGGCCATGCCGATGCCGTTATTGAAGACACGGTACATTTCGTGGTCTTCAATATGACCTTCCTCCTGGAGCCAGTCAAAAACGGCCGGACGCTTCCAGGAACCTGCCTTGATCACGCACTGAGTGCCTTCGGGCAGAACGCGGGGAATATTCTCAAGCAGTCCGCCGCCGGTGATGTGGGCCATGCCTTTAATGGTCACGCTCTTCATGGCTTCAAGAACCGGCTTGACGTAGATGCGTGTCGGTTCCATAACGGCGTCTGCCAGAGTCTTTCCGTCGGAAAGCTTGGTTGTCCAGGGTTTGCCGGAAACTTCAACAACTTTGCGGATTAAAGAGAAGCCGTTGGAGTGGGGACCGCTCGAAGCCAGTCCGAGAACGACGTCGCCCGGTTTGATGCGGCTGCCGTCAATAATTTGGCTCTTTTCGACAATACCGACGGCAAAGCCGGCAAGGTCGTATTCACCGGCCGGATACATGCCCGGCATTTCGGCCGTTTCGCCGCCGATCAATGCGCAGCCGGCCAGTTCGCAGCCGTGTGCGACGCCTTTGACAACGCGTTCGGCAACGTCGACATCAAGATGACCGCAGGCGAAGTAGTCAAGGAAGAATAAAGACTTAGCGCCCTGAACCAGGATGTCATTGACGCTCATGCCGACCAAGTCCTGGCCGACGGTGTCGTGACGATTCAGCAGGAAAGCGAGTTTGAGTTTGGTACCCACGCCGTCCGTTCCCGTAACGAGAACCGGTTCCTTGTAATCTTTAGAAATTTCAAACAAGGCACCGAAGCCGCCGATGGAACCGAGTACCCCGGGAATCAGGGTCTTTTTGGCAAAGGGTTTAATGCGTTCAACTAACTCGTCGCCGGCATCAATAGAAACGCCGGAGTCTGCATAGGAAAGAGGTTTTGTCATCTTTAACAGCTTTGAGATTGAAGATTGGGAATTGCTCAATTCTAGAGGAGAAAAAGCCGCTGAACGGCATTTCAATTCCGCGCATGAGGATAACAGCTAACAAGACGTTTTCTCAAAGACTGTGTAACAGCACGCAAACGAAAAGCCGGCAGTAAGCCGGCTCTTTGAAGCTAAAAAGGATGGTTTAGTAATGTTCAGCGGAAATGATCTTGTGCGCAAGAGCTTTGGCGCTCATTGCGCCGAACGGGCCGCGGCCGTCGGATAAGAAGATTGCAGGCGTCCCCTGCAGTCCGAGATAATCGGCCAGCGCGATGTTTTGTTCAATCATCTCTTCCGAATATTCATTCGGCATTCCGGTGGGCATCTGATCGTATTTCATCCAGCGAACCAAGGCGTCTGCCTTGTCGGCGCTGGAGTAGATGCACCCGGCGATTTCTTTGGATTCTTCGCTTAAGAACGGCCAAATGTAGCAGTAGATGGTGACGTTCATTAAATTGGCGAGCGTTTCGCGGCTGAGCCGTTTGCAGTAAACACACATCGGATCCATGAAAACAGCGAGCTTACTCACACCGTTGCCTTTCACTACCTTGATTGCGTTTTCTTTAGGCCATCGTGATTCATTAAATGTCATTGTCATGGAAATTTCTCCGATCGAGTACGGCCTAGGATAAACCCGAGGAAAAGGCGACGGGGTATACCTGTTTCGTTTTGAGTAGCAAGCAGAATGATCTCAGTCTTATCGAGAAACCTTTAGAATCCGAAAAGTAAACAAACAGACTGATGCAGGTTAACGATTTGGTTGAATCCGAGAAAGACAAGAAGGAACAAATAAGGGGCCAGCTTCCTTTGGATTTTTTCCCTGAAAAACAGCCGACTCTCTCTAATTTTATTGTGGGGTCGAACAGCGAAGCTGTGGCCGTGATTTCCGAGCTGAAGGAAGGACGCGGACCGCAGTTTACTTACCTTTGGGGATATGAAGGTGTCGGCAAAACACACCTCGTACGCGCTTTGGGCAAACAAAGCGAGGGCGTTCCTGCTTTCGACGAAAACCGCACAATCTACGCCGTAGACAATGTTCAAGATCTGACGCCGGAACAACAGCAGGAGCTGTTCGTTCTTTACAACACCGTGCGCGAGCATCCCGGAACCCATCTTGTCGTGACTGCAGACCGCAGCCCGAAAGATTTTGAACGTCAGGGCTTCCGTAAAGACCTTACCAGCCGCTTCAGCTGGGGCGTTGTTTTTGAGCTATCTCCGCTGTCTGACGAACAAAAGCGCCAGGTTATTTTGGAGGCGGCGTCTCAGACCGGCCTGAAAGTGGCGCCGGAAGTTCTGAACTGGATCGAGAATAATTTTCCGCGCGACATGCACACGATGAGTAATCTGCTTCACAGCTTGGACCGTTATGCCATGTCAGCCAAGAGAGCCGTGACCATCCCCTTGATCAAAGAATGGCTCGAACGCAATCAAGATACAAAGGAAGATCGGTGAAATACGCGTTTTTTGATTTAGACGGCACCTTGATTCCCGTCGACAGCTCAATCCTGTGGGCCGAAACCTTGCTTTCCCACGTCGGCAAAGATGAAAAGCAGCTTCGCGCCGAACGAATTCAATACGACGTCGACTATAAAAACGGCTGCCTCGATATCAATAAATTCGAAGATTTTGAAATGAAGCTGCTGGCGCGTTTCCCGCGTCGCGAACTCGATGAACTCCGAGTTCAGTATCTAAAGCGGGACATCATGCCGCACGTACTGCCCATCGCAGTGGATCTCGTCAAAAAATACCGTGAGGCCGGTGCTAGAGTTGTGATGATTACTGCCTCGTACCGTTACGCGGTGGAACCGATTGCCGAGCTTTTGGGTATCCGCGATCTGATCTGCGCCGAGCCGGAGGAAAAGCCCGACGGAGAGTTCACAGGCCGCTGGATCAGTGAAAACTTTGCAACGCAGAAGGTTGTCAATGCCGAACGCTTTATACAAAAGTGCGGAGGCTCGACAGCCGATCTTAAAGAATCGGCATTCTTTTCCGATTCCATGAACGATTTTCCGCTGCTCGAACATGTGGCCCGTCACGGAGGAAAGGCAGTAGCAACGAATCCCGATGACCGGTTAAGAAGTACGGCTCAGGAGAGACATTGGGAAATTCTAGAATTATTCAGCGAACATAAGCTGTTCTAAAAGCTTCTGTCCGTACGGAGTACGAGAGTTGGTTAAAGAAAAAGAGGGCTTCAAAGCGAATGTGCCGACAAAAATTCGGAAGAAAGCTCATATTGTTCCGAGAGAAGAAAACGGAATTGACCTCTTGGCCGTGAGCCCTTTTGCAATATCCGTCTGCCAAAAGCTTCAGGACGCCGGATATAAAGCTTTTATTGTCGGCGGCGCCGTACGAGATTTGCTGATCGGAGCCAAACCGAAAGACTTTGATGTCGCCACCGATGCGACCCCGGAAGAAGTCAAAAAAGTCACAAGACGCGCCATCATTATCGGAAGACGATTCCGCCTTGTTCATGTCAACAAGGGCGCCGAGACGATTGAAGTGGCGACTTTCCGCGGCTTTGCTAAGCAAGGCGTGACAAAAGACGAGGACGGCGTCATTACCAACGACAACGTTTTCGGCGAGCAGTATGAAGATGCCGCCCGCAGAGACTTTACCGTCAATGCGATGTATTTCGACCCGATCAGCGGCGACCTTTACGATTATCACCACGGATTAGACGATATCCGCGAGAGAAAAATCCGCATGATCGGCGATCCGGCCACTCGCTACCGCGAAGATCCGGTTCGCATCCTTCGTGCGATACGAATTGCTGCCAAACTCGGTTTTACGATCGACGAGAAAACCGCCGCTCCGATGCACTACATGCAGACGCTGCTGCTCTCGGTTCCGAGTGCACGTCTGGCAGATGAATTCTCAAAGATGGTTTTAAGCGGATCAGCCGTTGCCTGCATGGAGCTCATGAACCGCTATGACATCAGCATTCCGATTCCGCTTTTTGATGTTTTGAAGCGCACCTTTGATCTTCCCTTTGTTCGTAAGGGGCTGGAGCGCTGTGATGCTCGTGTCGCGTTGGGCAAATCAATTTCCACCAGCTTTCTTTTCGCTGTTCTGCTGTGGCATGAGATGAAGGAAGAAGTGGCTAAATCTACCGGTAAAACATCCGGACAGATTTACGAAGAAGCCGCCAAGAACGTGGCTGATAGTTATCGCTGGGATGGACTGCAGTCTCGTTATGTTAGCGACATGGCCATCATCTGGAAGCTTCAGCCGAGATTTTTAGTCAGAAGCCGCCGCGCTGCAATGAAACTTCTTCAGCATCCGCGTTTCCGTGCTGCTTATGACTTCCTTTTGCTTCGCGCTTCCAGCGGCGACGCCTCTCATGAACTTGCCGACTGGTGGACGGCCTACGAAGGCGCAACGGACGAAGAGCGCCTGGAAATGAGTAAAGAAGCCGAGCAGCAGGACCGCAAAGAGCGCGAACGTCTGCGTCAGGAAAGAGCCGCCGAAGGTAAAGAAGAGGGCGCGGAAAAAGATAAGAAGAAACGCCTACGAAGGCGCAAAAAACGCTTTGACAGAAGCAAGCCGTCCAAATCGGAGAAGGTTCCCTCTGATAAAGAAAAGACAGCTGAGTAAGCCATGATGCAGCAGGTGTTTATCGGGCTCGGCGCAAATCTCGGCGAGCCCGAATCTACATTAAAGGAAGCAGTTCTCCGAATTGCCGATATTCCGGGTGTCCGCTTCGTTCAAGTCTCCTCACTTTATAAAACGGAACCCATTGACTCGAGCGGTCCGGATTACACCAATGCCGTCCTGGAGATAAAGACGGAACTATCTCCCCGATTATTGCTGACACAACTTTTAGCAATTGAATCGGACTTGGGGCGTGTGCGCCCGGCGGGCGTCCATAATGCGCCCCGGACGATTGATTTAGACCTTCTTGCCGTCGGAGAGCAGTGCTCCGAAGATCCTTTTGTTCTCCTTCCGCATCCGCGCATGACGGAGCGGGCCTTCGTGTTAGTTCCTCTTGCAGAGATAGCGCCGCAGTTTAATATTGCGGGAAAAGGTCAGGTTCAAGCCTTTTTGGCTTCTACGGCTGACCAGCGAATTAACCGATTTAAATCTGCCGAGGAGTGGTTCGGCAATTTAGGAGAATGCAATGGATCAGAAAACGGAACGCAAGCCCGTTAGACTCAGCACCATCAAGAAGATGTACGAGGCAGGAGAGCCGATCGTGATGCTCACCTGCTATGACGCAACTTTCTCTTCCGTTGAAGATGAGGCCGGTGTAGACATCAAACTCATCGGAGACTCTCTCGGCATGGTGATGCAGGGACGTGAGACAACGCTTCCCGTGACCATTGACGACATGGTTTACCACACAGCCTGCGTAGCCCGCGGCAATAAATACGGGCTGGTGTTAGCAGATATGAATTTCGGCAGCTACCTTGTCAATGAAGACGAGGCGGTGGCCAATGCCGTAAAACTGATGCAGGCCGGCGCCCACATGGTTAAATTCGAAGGCGGTACAGAAGTTTGCCCGCTGGCCCGTCGTTTAACCGCGATGGGAATTCCCGTCTGCGGACACGTCGGTTTTACACCTCAGTCCGTTAACGCCATCGGCGGGTACTTCGTTCAGGGCAAGACTAAGTCCGGAGAAGAAAAACTTATGGCCGACACTCTGGCCCTGCAGGAAGCCGGCGCATCCATGATCGTTCTGGAAATGGTTCCGGCGGATGTTGCCAAACGAGTGACGGAAGCTTTGAGCATTCCGACAATCGGTATCGGCGGAGGCTTAAATTGCTCCGGTCAGGTTTTAGTATTACAGGATCTGCTGGGAATCTTTCCCGGCCGTAAACCGAGATTTACTAAAAACTTTATGGAGGGAGCCGCAAGCATCAAAGAAGCGGTGGCTAATTACGTGAATGCCGTTAAAAACCGCGAATTTCCGGCGCCTGAGCACTCCTTCTGATTTTAAAAAAAATGAAAGTTGTTCACACAATCGAGGCTCTTCAGGAAGAGCTCAAAGGAAAGAAGAATATTGCTTTGGTTCCGACCATGGGCAATCTTCATGAAGGTCATCTGCATCTGATGCAGGAAGCCGGCAAGTACGGCGACACGGTGGTTGCGTCGATTTTTGTCAATCGTCTTCAGTTCGGCCCGAACGAGGACTTCGACCAGTATCCCAGAACTTTGGAAGAGGACTGCAGAAAGCTTGAAGAGCAGGGTGTCGTTGATTATGTCTTTGCGCCGAGCGAAAAAGACATGTATCCGCAGCCTCAGACTTTCCGCGTGAAGCCCGATCCTGCCTTGGCTGATATTCTCGAAGGATTTTATCGTCCGGGATTTTTTGAAGGCGTCTGCACGGTTGTCATGAAGCTTTTCTGCATCGTGCGACCGGACGTCGCAGTTTTCGGTAAAAAAGACTACCAGCAGCTGACGATCATCAAGGAAATGGTCCGCCAGTTCGGCATGCCGATCCGCATTGTTCCGGCAGAACTGCAGCGCAATCAGGAAACCGGACTGGCGCTCTCTTCCCGCAATCGTTACTTGGGCGCACAGGAACTTGAAGACGCTACATTGCTCTACAAGACAGTCAAAGGCGTTAAAGATGCGCTGGAAGCCGAGACGGCAGATCCGGACGTGTTGGAAGAAAGAGCAATGAAGATGCTCGACGGTCACGGCTGGATTCCTGATTATGTCGCCGTGGTTCGCAGAAGCGATCTGCTTGCACCGACAAAAGACGATCTGGTTAATAGAACGCCGTTAGTCGTTTTAGCAGCCGCAAAAATCGGCACCACACGTTTGATCGATAACGTCGAAGTGTTCTAAAAATCTAAGTACGAGTTCTCAAGCGCCCGGAAGAGCGGCTTGAGAACGAAGAGAAGTTTTTTATCCGGTCGGTTAGGCCGGATTTTTGTATCCGCCTCTCTTCTGCTGAGAGACAGAAAAGGAAAATCGATGATTGTTCGAATTGCTGAAATTCAAGTTGATCCTGCAAATCTTGAGGAATACCTCGAACGCGCTCGGACGATCGGAGCAGAGTCAGTTTCTGAGGAACCCGGTGTGATTGCGATTTTTCCGATGCAGGATAAGAGAAACCCGGGGAAGATCCGAATTTTAGAAATTTACGAGGATGAAGCTGCTTATCAAGCTCACCTGCAGACGCCTCATTTTCTGACGTACAAAATTTCAACGCTGAGCATGGTTGAAAAACTCGACTTAGTTGACATGAATCCGCTTGATGAAGCAGCAATGCCGTTGATCTTTAAGAAGCTTGCTGAACGCAAGTAACCACACTGCCTCAGATTTGTTTCTGCTTTTTCGGGCCCGATTCATGAAGCTTAGGCTCGGAGTGCTGCAGATGCTAAGCGCATTTTTTGCCGGAAAGTCTTGCACAAGTACGGACGCAGATTTTGTCTAATGGATTTACCTAGGGGTTTGCGTTATTCCTGCTGAAAAGCGGCCCAATGTGGGTTTGACTGTGGCATGATGATCAGAATGGCCGCGACGTATACGCGGTGACGAATTCTTATATTGGAGTCTATTAAATGTTGATGAAAAAGCTGCTTTGGACAGCATGCGCTGCAATCGCATTGACTGCTTCCGCCGGTATTAATGCTGAAGAGTATGTCGTCGGAACAGGTGCGACTTATCGTCCCTTCGAATATGAAACACCGCAGAAAGAGCTTGTCGGTTTCGACGTTGATTTGATGCGTGCCATCGCAAAGGCCGAAGGTTTTGACGTTAAGTTCATCAACACACCGTGGGAAGGCATTTTCGCGACTGTCGATAAAGGCGACCGCGACATCATCATATCCGGTATTACGATTACCGACAAGCGCAAACAGGTTGTCGATTTCTCCAAGCCCTACTTCCTGGCTCATCAGCTGATCCTGACCGATAAGTCCGTCAAGATTAACAAGCTTTCCGACCTCTCCAAAGGCAGCGTAGCTGTTGTGAGCGGTTCTGCCGGTGACGTTGCCGCTTCCAAGGCATTCGGCAAAGCCTCTACAAGAATTCGTCGTTTTGACAACACTCCGCTTGCTCTGGAAGAACTGAATCAGGGCGGTGTCGTCGCTGCAATCGGTGATATCGGTGTTCTGGCTTTCTACGCTCGCAACAATCCCGACAAGCACTTCAACATGACCCGTGATCCGGCTTTCGAAGAACAGTATTTCGGTATTGCTGTTAAGAAAGGCAATCAGAAGCTGATCGATAAAATCAACGCCGGTCTCGATAAGGTTGTTGCCAGCGGTGAATACAACAAGATTTATCGCAAGTGGTTCGGTACTGATGCACCGAAGCTTCCTCAGTAACAGGAACTAACCAATGAAATTGCCCGATCTACATGGTCGGGTAATTTTTAAATAAAATCTCGGGAATTTTTAATACCAAGGAGCGAACGTGGGCGGATTTCGGTACGAAGTAATTACAGAATATTGGCCTCTCTTCTTAGAAGGCGCCAAGATGACCATCCAAATTACGGTGATTTGCGTCACCTTGGGTGTGATTTTGGGTATGGCTTTAGGCATGGCGCGACTGGCCGATGCAAGACATTCCCCTTGGAAACAGATTCTTAAATATTGTGTTCGCTGGCCGGTGACGGTTTACGTGAGCTTCTTCCGCGGAACGCCTCTTTTCGTTCAGATTCTGCTGATGCAGTTCGCGATTCTTCCGTTCTTTATTCATCCGACCGAAGGTCTATTGATTTCCGGAGACCTTGCCCGTGAGATTCGTTCTACTTACGGTGCGATGCTTGCCGGTATCGTGGCCATTACGTTGAATGCCGGTGCTTACCTTTCAGAGGTTTTCCGTGCCGGTATCCAGTCTTTGGATAAGGGACAGATGGAAGCTGCCCGCTCTGTCGGTATGACTTACTGGCAGGCAATGTTCCACATCATCCTGCCGCAGGCTTTCCGCCGTATGCTTCCGCCGTTGGGCAATAATGCGATTGCGATTTTGAAAGACTCTTCTCTTGTTTCTGCGATCGGCCTGGCTGAACTGGCCTACGCCGCACGTACTGTGGCCGGAGCTACAGCTCGCTACTGGGAACCGTACATTACGATTTCTCTGATGTACTGGGTCATGACTTTAGGTCTGGCTTATCTCGTGAAGAAGATGGAACAACGCTTGGGTAAAGGAGACGACAACAGATGAGCGACAACAAGACCGAACAGAAACCGGTTATCCGTATCGAAGATCTGCACAAGTATTTCGGGGATAACCAAGTTCTTCGCGGCATTAACCTCGAAGTGATGCCCGGAGAAAAAGTCGTGGTTTTAGGGCCGTCGGGCTCCGGCAAGTCCACGATGCTTCGCTGCATCAATGCGTTGGAAGAAACCACCAGCGGCAAGATTTACGTCAATGACGTTGATATCACTTCTCCGAAGACCGATATCAACAAAGTCAGAGAGCACCTCGGAATGGTTTTCCAGCGTTTTAATCTCTGGCCGCATAAAACCGTTCTTGAGAACGTTGCTTTGGCACCGAAACTCGTGTCCGGTGTCAACAAAACCGAGGCTGAGAAAAAAGCTATGGAAATGCTTAAGCGCGTCGGTTTGGCAGAAAAAGCCAACGCCTATCCCGCAAGCCTTTCCGGCGGTCAGCAGCAGCGTGTGGCGATCGCCCGTGGCCTAGCAATGGAACCGAAGGCTCTTCTGTTTGATGAACCGACTTCTGCGCTTGATCCTGAACTTGTGGGCGAAGTGCTGAAGGTGATGACTGATCTGGCGAAGTCCGGTATGACCATGGTCGTGGTTACCCATGAAATGGGCTTTGCCCGCGAAGTGGCCGACCGCGTGATCTTCATGGACGGCGGTGTCATTGTTGAACAAGGCAAACCGGAAGATGTTCTTCTGCATCCGAAGGAAGAAAGAACACGTACCTTCCTGAAGCGCGTTCTTCCGAACGCGGAAGAAAAGAAATAGTTCGCAATTAGTTCTTTGATAGCTCGGTCTGCCGAGCTATTTTTATGCCTGCGCTTTCTTGCGGGAGGCCAGAAGCCAAACGGCTGCGAAAACCAGAACACCGCCGACACCTTCAGCCGGCGTGAGCGGAGCACCGAGCAGAACGACGGAGAGAACGACGGCGGTGATCGGCTCAAAGCAGCTTAAGAGGCTGGCCGAAGTCGCTGAGATCATCTTGAGACTTGAAACATAGAGCAGGAAAGAAACCAAGGTTCCGACCACAACGATATAGGCGTAGAAAAGCGCCGACTGCGTGGTCCAATTGGCTTCAATCGCCCAGGGCGGAAAGAAGATGCTCATCACAATGCCGCCGACCGTCATACCGCCGCCGACAACGACGGTAACGGGAATTTTCTTAAGAACGGCATTCGGTTGGATATTGCTGGCGGCGCCGGCAACCGAGGATGCAAGGCCCCAAAGGACACCCGTCAGAGAGAGTGAAACGGAATCAAAATCTCCTTTGGTGGTAATCAATACAACCGCTATGATTGCCAGCGCCGTGCACGCCATTTCACGAATCTGAGGTGCGCGATGCTTTACAAAGATAACCCAGATAGTCGTGAATACCGGAATAGTGGCCGCGAGGATGGCGGCGGTGCCTGCGTTGCTGCACTGAATCGCTAAGAAAAACGTCAGTTGGGTGAGCAGGACGAGCACTCCGTAGAGCAGAATGTCTTTTGCTACGCCGGGTTGAGAAAAATACTTCAGAAGGGATCGGCGCATGAAGAAATGCTCGAACATCAGCAGCAGCGCTCCGGCACCCAGAAGCCGGCCTGCGACCAGATCGCCTACTGTAAAGCCGGAATCTTCCATCAGCACTTGCGCTGCGACACCCATCGAACCCCAGCAAATTTCTGCGCTGATTGCAAAACAAATTCCTTCGGTTTTCTTTTGCATAACCAAGTCCTCGCTTAGGTTTTGAGAATAGGCGGATAATGGCGAACATACGGTTTAAGTTGTGAATTTCACAAGTTAAGGTTATGCGTCCTTCTCTCAAAATCGAAACCTGGAACCTTCTCTCTGAATTAGGCAGGACACAAAGTTTGGTTCAAGCCGCAGAGCGTTTGGAGATGGGTCTTCCGGCCGCTTCTCGCTTGGTTTCTTCGTTAGAGAAAGAGCTGGGAATCGAACTTCTGGACCGCAAACGCAAGCCCGCGCAGATTGTCACAAAGTCGCTGGAGCTCTTTTCCGAGGCCGATCGCATAGCTCGCCAATACCAGCGTCTGCTGAAAACAGTCGACTCTATCAAGCATCAAGACACGATTAAGCCGAAGCGGATTTTGAAAGTCAGTCTTCCGGCGAACATTGACCGAAGCGCTTACTTGAATGCGTTTTCAAACTTTGAAAGAAAGCATCCAGGGTTGCGTGTTGAAGTACTGATCGACGCCGGAGAAGAAGGTTTATTAAATGGCGCGACAGATGTGGCTTATTTCGGATATCGGCCTGCAAAAGAAGGTATCACATGGATTCCAGCGGGACACAACGTTACGTTTCTCATGGCTTCGCGCGGCTACCTCCGTCGGCACGGAGCTCCGCAAAGCGTCGAAGAACTTCGGAACCATACGCTCCTGCTGAGAAACACTTCCAATCGATCTTTTAGTCGGCGTTTAGAGAATCGAGACGCCTCTTTTGAAATCGAATCTGATGACAAGGTGCATTTTGAAGATGCATATTCCTGCCGCACGCACTTGATTGCCGGAGAAGGCATATCGGTAGATTTGGTGCCTTCTTTCGTCGCTGATGAGCTGATGCGAGGCGATATTGTTCCGGTGCTTCCCGGCTGGCACCGCCGGCCTTGGGAGATCTGCGTCTGCCGAAGAGAATCGGATCATTCGCCGTTAATTTCTGAAATGGCAAACCTGATCGTTGAGAACTTCAAGAAGCACACGGTCGACAGCTGGATGTTTTGGTATTGGTATTTCAGCATTCCGACTGAATCGGTTGTTTTGCCGAAAGCAGATTAGAGTTTGTCGCGGAACATGAAGTAGGCAGCTCCGAGCATGCACAGAGAGGCCCACAGATAGTCCAGCTTCAAGGGCTGCTTCATGTACAGAAAAGCAAACGGAACAAAGATGCCCAATGAGATGACCTCCTGGAGGATTTTGAGCTGACCTAAGGAAAGGCCGGAGAAACCGATTCGGTTGGCCGGAACCATGATGCAGTATTCGAAGAACGCGATAAGCCAGCTGGAGATAACCGCAACCCACAGAGGAGAGCTTCCGAGATTCTTGAGATGTGCATACCACGCAAACGTCATGAAACAGTTTGAGAGGAGAAGCAGGGCAGCTGTTTTGTACAGAACCGGAATCTGAGAAAAGAACTGGCTTAGTGTCTGCATTTGACTTAAGAAAAGTTCAACGAAGCGTTTGGAGATTATAGAAACCGAACAAGCGCTTTGCCGAGACTTAATTGGCTTTTTCTCGCGGCTTGCTAAAGCCGAGAAGAACAACAGCGACAAGCACCATCGCCGCACCGGCGAGCATGAAAGCATTCATCTTCAGTGAGAAGAAAAAGTACGAGAGTACGATGGCAGTGAGCGGTTCAACGGTTTCGAGCACGCCGGTGATGGTCGGGAGGATCTTGGAGGCGCTGACGATGTACAGCGTGTAAGCAACAATATGCCCCATGATCGCTACCCACAGCACGCTGAGAACGGTTAGGAAATTCCATTCAAGGTTGACTTTCCAAAACGGATAGTAGAGGTTGCAAAGAATGGTCGTAAAGAGCATGGCCCAGGTCATGGATACGATCGGCCCGACCTTTCGAACAATAGAACGGCTTTGAATGGTGTAGGCGGCGCTAAAGAGCGGGGCACCGAAGCCGACCAAAAGCGTCAGCCAGCCGAAGGAAAGCGTTGAGAAGTCTCCTTTGGTCATCATCAGACATACGCCGATGAGTGCCAAAGCGCAGCAAAAGATCTGCGAAACGGTAGGCATCACGGCAGCAAAGAGCAGAATCCCCATGATGCAGAAAGGCCGGGTAGCGGCGATGACCGCAGCTGTTTCTGCGTTGGAGTACTTTACGCAAACGTAGAAGCTAACCTGTGTGAGGAGAACCAAAACACCGAACAAGAAGAACTGAAACATATTTCCTTTGTCAGCAGCAGCAAGGAAGGTCTCTTTCGGTTTGGTAGCAAGAGATGTACCGAAAAGTGCGACGGTCGTGACGACCATCGTCAAAGAAATGAATTGCGCCGGCGCCATGCGGACGGTGTGCAATAAGTACTGAGCTGCAATATCCATCGTGCCCCAAAAGAAACCGGACAAAATGCCACAAATGACGCCGAGTGTTCGAATTTTCATGTTCGCCTCCCACGTTATGGTTATAGATCCTGCAACCCTTTGATTTACTGCCGACGAATAAATTTGAGCAGTTGGTATTACTATCTTTGTTCTCGGATACGTAGAATCTTGAGAACGAATTTTGTTTTGAAAGGATGAGCAACGTGCAAGAAAACCGATACTCCCGTCACGAATTCTTGAAAGAGGTCGGAATCGAGGGCCAAAAGAGAATTGCTCAAGGCCGAGTGCTAATCATCGGCGCCGGCGGCTTGGGTTCGCCGGCTTCTCTGTACCTGGCTTCTTCCGGCGTAAAGAAAATCACGATTGTGGATTCCGATACCGTAGATTTAACGAATCTGCAGCGTCAGGTGATTCACAACATGGAGCGCTTAGGTCTGAATAAAGCCGAAAGCGCAAAAGTCGCTTTGCAAGCGATCAACCCGGAGGTTGAAATTGTTCCGGTAGATCACAGGCCGAGCCTCGAAGAATTGGAGAAGCTTGTTTCCGAATGCGATGTGGCCTTGGATTGTACCGACAACACCGACTCTCGATATATTTTCAATGACGTCTGCCGACGTTTTAAAAAACCGCTGGTCACGGCCGGCGTGGTCGCGTTCGACGGTCAAATTACCGTCTTCGACTTCAGGGATCCTGATTCGGCCTGTTATGCATGTCTGTTCCCTAATCACGAAGGCAAGGATGAGAAGGCGTCCAGCAAGGGCGTATTTGCACCCCTAGTGGGCATGCTTGGATGTATGCAGGCGGCCGAGGCTCTTAAAATTATCGGAAAGTTCGGCGAGCCCTTGACGGGCCGTCTGTTAATGGTGGATGCCCGCACAATGACATGGCGTCAGATGAAATACAGACGCGATGACGAGTGTCCCTGCTGCGCAAAGGAAAAGTAAGAGATGAAAGTAAAGGTTCTTTATTTTGCTTCTTTAAAAGAACGCCTCCTCAAAGGCGAAGACACGGTTGAACTTCCGGAAGATGTGAAGACCGTTGAAGATCTGATTAACTACCTGTCGGAAAACGACGCAGCACTTAAGGCAGCTTTTGAAGAAATGCCTCGTCTGCGTTTTGCCGTGAACCAGGAAATGGCTAAAGAATCGACGCCTCTGAAAGACGGCGACGAAGTGGCATTTTTCCCGCCGGTCACCGGAGGTTAAATCTTAACTAAGCAAAGAGGTTCTCGAGTGAGCCTCTTTGCGGAGATTTCTTATGATTGGCGCCGGACTCCGAGCAGAGATCGGAACGAAATCGCGTGTGACTGCAACTTTAAGATTTGTGATCACGATTTCAACGGCGCTCCTGTTGTCCGGCCTTTTCCATAGCCCCCAATTAGGCGGTTTTGCCGCGCTGGGGGCTTTTATGGCTCTCTTAAACGATACTGAAAGCGACTTAATTTCGCGCTTGGGCGGTGTTGCCATAACTTTTGTCGGCGTAATGTGTGCCGCACTCCTCGGCGTTGTGCTCAAAAATATGGAGTACGGCAAATGGCTGGTCATCGCATTGGTCTGTTTTGGCCAGAGTCTGATGACCTTCGCTGAGAAATTCTGGTGGCTTTGGGGAAAGTACGTTTTAGTTTTCCTTCTCATCTCCATCTTTGATTTCACGCCGGATCTGATGGCTTTTGTCGGCTACTTCGTCGGTTTTAGCCTGGCGATGGCTGCCATCGTGCTCGATCACTTCGTTTGGAGATACGAGAAACTGTCGCTCCGACCAATGGCTCAGCTCAAACTCGTCGAAGGCGGCAACCGTAACTCTTATGCCTATGCGGTTATCTCAACGCTCACGCTGATCTGCGCATTGAGCTTTTCTTTCATGCTGGACTTTTCCGAGCCCGGCTGGGTCGGAATCACGGCGCTGTACTTGCTAAATTCCAATGTGGTCGCCGGATATAAACGTGTGGTTCAAAGAATTCTCGGAACATTACTCGCTTACTTTTTAGTTATCTTTATCTTTCCTCATATCGATGACAAGTTTGTATTGGGCGCCCTGATCGTGGCGTCCTCTGCAGGCATTCCGGTATTTGTCGGCGGGAACTACACCTGCATGACTTTCTTTATCACAACCTACATTCTTTTCACGCTGGATTGGTTAATGCGTGCTTATGGCGGAGATTATTCCATTCTGATTTGGCGAATATGGGATACGCTGATGGGTGCCGGATGGGTTGCTCTCGGACTCGGGGTACTTTATTTGTGGGAAAAGTGTCAGAAAAAGAGAACTTAGATTCCGTATCCCAAGAAACGAGAATTGACAAAAACTAACCCCCAAACCAAAATTAACTGTTTGAGGAAATTAAAAGTTCTTCACAGAGAATCACATAATCAGGAACGATTCCATGGCTGACGACAACAAGACAACGAACGCAACAACAACCGCAAAACCTGCTGCAGCAGAACCGACCAAGGCGGCTGCTCCGGCAGAAGTAAAACCCGCTGCTAAAGCACCGGCAAAACCTCGCACCGTTAAGGCTCCGACGATCCGCAGACCGGCTGTACGCCGCACCGCAGTTAAAGCTGCTGCCCCTGCCGCTGCAGCAAAAGAGACTTCTCTGAAGGAGGTTTCTTTAGACGATCCTTCTCTGTACATTAACCGCGACATCAGTTGGATTGAGTTCGACCGTAAAGTCCTTGAAACAGCAATGGATCCCGAGATCCCGCTGCTCAACCGTGTTCTCTTCTTGTCCATCTTCTACAACAATCTCGACGAATTCTTCATGGTTCGCGTGATGAACGTTCAGAGACAGGCCAGAAGCGGAGCCGAACCGACCGGTCCGGATAAGATGCCGCCCGCTCGTCAGCTTTCCGAAATCCGTCGTAAAGTTACCGAGATTCTCGAAGAAGCTGAAAACCTCTGGATTGATACGCTCAAACCCGAGCTCGAGAATAAAGGCATTCGTTTCTCTAAGTACTCTGCGCTGAACGCAGCACAGAAGAAGGAAATGAACCGCTATTTCGACGAAGATATTTTCCCAGTTCTGACGCCTCAGGCGGTGGACAAGGGCCGTCCGTTCCCGATGATCTCCAACACCAGCCTGAATTTCGTGATGGAACTCGAAGCAATTGAAAGCGGTATTTCGGTTAAGAATCGTTTTGCTCGTTTGAAGTGCCCGAATAACGTTCCTCGTTTCCTGTTCGTTTCCAATAAAGACAACACCGTTACACCGGATCTGTCCTACGCCACCACTGAAGGTGTGATTGTTCTGACTGAAGATCTGATCGGCAACCGTTTGAATACGCTCTTCCCAGGATATAAGGTTAAGTCTCAGGGTCTTTTCCGTATTACCCGTAATACGGACGGTGAGATCGAAGAAGACGAAGCTGACGATCTGCTCTCTGCCGTTCGTGACTATGTCGAACAGCGTCGTTTCGGTTCAATCGTCCGTGTCGAGATTGAAAAGGGCATGCCGCAGCGTCTGCAGGACTTCCTGTATGAACACTTAGATCTTCATCCGAACCAGTTCTACCGCTGTCGTGTTCCTCTGGCCTTCTCTGAATTCGGCCGCATGATGAAGATTGACCGCCCGTCTCTGAAGTATCCGTCCGATCATCCGAAGACACCGAAGGCTTTTGAACAGGGCCGCAATTGCTTTGACGAGATCCGCAAGCGCGACATCCTTGTCTACCACCCGTATGACTCGTTTAACTGCGTGTTGGAATTCTTGAAGCAGGCAGCTTTGGATCCGAACGTTGTCGCTATTAAGCAGACGCTTTACCGCTGCGGCAGCGATTCTCCTGTTGCTAAGGCTCTTCTTGAAGCTCGTCGCCGCGGCAAACAGGTGACCGCCGTCGTTGAGCTGAAGGCTCGGTTCGATGAAGAGCAGAACATTAACTGGGCTGAAGAAATGGAACGCAACGGCGTGAACGTTGTGTACGGTTTTGCCGGCCTCAAAATTCATGCCAAGCTCTGCTTCGTTGTTCGCCGAGAAAAAGGCAAACTTGAGCGCTACACGCACATCGGTTCCGGTAACTACAACGCTGCTTCGGCCAAGATCTATACCGACTTAGGGCTCTTCACGGCCAATAAGGATATCAACGATGACGTCCAGGATCTGTTTAATGTGATGACCGGCTACGGCGTAGTCAACCACTATCGCAAGCTGCTGGTTTCTCCGCACACCTTGCGCCCCGGCATTACCAAGCTGATTCGCCGCGAAATCGAACAGCACAAGAAGCACGGCAACGGCCATATCATCATCAAGTGCAACCAGTTGGTTGACTATGAAATGGTCAAGGTTCTTTACGAAGCCAGCCGCGCCGGTGTGAAGATCGAATGTATCGTTCGCGGTATCTGCAGTCTGCGTCCCGGTTTGCCCGGCGTTTCCGATACGATCACGGTTCGCTCGATTGTCGGACGTCTCTTGGAGCATGCCCGCATCTACTATTTCCACAATAACGGGGATGAAGAGATGTACTTCGGCAGTGCCGACTTGATGACGCGTAACCTGAACGGTCGTATCGAAGTGCTGACGCCGCTCCTGCAGGAAAACCTGCGCAATAACGTCATGAATCAGATCGTGATTCCTCAGCTGAAGGACAACATTCACGCCTGGGTTATGAACTCCGACGGTTCTTACACCAAGCTACAGCCTAAGAAGGGTGAGACGGTGTACGACAGCCAGGAAGAGATTGCGAAGAAATTAAATCTCATGAAGAAATAATCTTCTGATGCGTTAACCACAAAGCTCCCGCGGTTCGATACTCGGGAGCTTTTTGTGTGCCTGGCAGGCACACTTTCTATAGGGTGCAAGTCCCGAGCTCGCCCACCAAGGGGAAGAGTTAGCGAATCGCAAGGTGTACGCAGTGATGCGTAGGCTGAAAGAAGCGAATAGCAAAGTCACGCACCGACGAACAGGAATCGTCTTAGGCGGAAGCAGGTGGATGAGAGTGCAAAATAACTTGAAATCCGAAACTTGGTCGGAACCTGCGGCGTAGAGACGGCGGTGGCATGGGACGAAAGAAAGTGTGATTACCCAGGGAGATCTTGCCAGCCCTAAACAGTGGTAGTAACAACGAATGGCAAGAAGTCAGCAGGTGCCATAGTACTCATGAGTATTGAGGAAGGGCCGAACCAGTAAACCCGTGAAAGGAGGAAAACCGAGCGGCGAGAACAGAAAAACGTTAAGACAACCTGGCCTGGACAGGGAGGCGCGGAACGCCTCAGGAAACAAGTCAGGAGATTCGCTGAAGTCGCAAGGATTGAACTAATGAGTAGCGAGGCTTTTGAGACGATCACGTTGGAAGGGATACTCGCCCCGAAGAACCTGTACCAAGCCCTACTGAAGGTTGAAGCCAATAAGGGCTCGGCCGGCGTAGATGGAATGGGAACAGGGGAGCTAAGGAAATACTTCTTAGAACATCCGGGAGAACTGACCGACAAGATCAGAAAAGGAGAATACAAACCATCACCTATCAAGCGCGTATACATCCCTAAAGACAACGGCGAACAAAGACCGCTGGGAATTCCAACGGTAATCGACCGATTTGTCCAGCAGGCAGTGACCCTGGTGTTGAGTCGTGAATACGAAAAAGTCTTCCGCGACATGAGCTACGGCTTCAGACCTAATAGAGATTGTCGTATGGCCGTTCGGAAAGCAATGGAACACATAAAAGACGGATATGTGTGGGTGGTTGACCTGGATCTGAGGAAATTCTTTGATACGGTAAACCACAGCAAGCTGATCCAACTTTTATCTGAAAGGATAAAGGATGGAAGAGTTATATCCCTGATCCACAAATTCCTAAGGGCTCAGATCAGCGAAGACGGAAAAGTAGGAAAACCAAACACTATCGGAACGCCTCAAGGAGGTGTCATATCTCCTCTTTTAGCAAACGTGCTTCTCAATGAACTTGATCAGAAGGTCGAGGATAAAGGCATACGTGCAGTCCGCTATGCGGATGATGCCGTGTTCTTTGCCAGGAGCCGAAAAGCGGCTCAGCGCATCCTTGCCTGGGTATCCAACTTCATAGAGAAAAAGCTGATCTTGAAGGTCAACCAAGAGAAGACGAAAACTCTCAGAGTCGGTTCACCTGAAGTGCAATTTCTTGGATTTAGCTTCACAAACAGCGTGACCAAGAAAAAGAAAGCCAGATTCCCTGACTACAAATACTTTCCTGTTGTTCACCGGAAGAAGAGAACGAAACTGAAGGAGAAGTTGCGTGCTCTGACTGATAGAAGAGCAATCGGAGGGATAGATGCTGTCAAGGCGAAACTGAGGCTTGCACTAAAAGGCTGGTCTAATTACTTCAAGAAAGCCGTTCCTGTCTGGTGGAGAATTAAAACGGATAGTTGGCTCCACCGCCGAATAAGGCAACTTCTATGGAAACAATGGAAGAAACCAGGAAAGCGGCAGGAGGAACTGAAGAAGAGGTGGAAAGACGCGCCTGAAATCGGGGAGTTCGCATACAGTTCGAATAGATACTGGGCAATTGCGAAGGCTTACCCCATACACCAGGCCCTGAGCAATCAGAACTTGTGGAATGAAGGTTGGTATGATCTTGAAAAGGCCCTGCGTGAGACGCGTTGAAACCATGCAGGGGTTAACTGGAACCGCCAAGTGCCGAACGGCATGCTTAGGTGGTGTGAGAGGGGCGAGCAAACGCTCCCCCTACTCGATTGGGAGTAGAGAGACATGGCTCGAGACACTTCATCGCTTCAGGAAGCAAAGATGCTCCTGGAGGTTCTGAAGAGAATCCCTCTGAACCGAAAAATTTCCACGACGGATCTGCACCAGCAGCTCATGGCGGCAGGTTACGAATTGAGCCGCAGAACACTTCAGCGCTACTTGAAGGCTCTGTCTGAAAGCGATATGGGCGTACAGTGCGACGATAAGTCCAAACCTTTCGGCTATCGGCGTCTATTAAATTCCAATGACTTGGATCGCGTAGGGCTTGGTGCTGACGGCGCGCTCCTGCTTTTGCTTGCTCGAGAGCACTTGCGCTATCAGATGCCGCCGGACCTCACAAATTCGCTGTCCTATCTTTTTGATGCGGCGGAGAACTATATGCATACGGCTTCGGGATCGTCACCCGAAAAACGTTGGCTCAGCAAGGTTCGCTTCGTGAGCGGAAGTCTGCCGCTTTGTCCGCCGATGATTCGTCCCTCGATATTTAATAAAGTTTCTGAGGGCTTATTTAAGCAGGTCAAACTCGATATTGTTTATTTCAAAAGCGAGAACGAAGAAGAGGTTCAGCTGCGTGTATCTCCGCTGGGCCTCGTGCAGCAAGATGTTCGGCTGTATTTAGTCTGCTGTTATGAAGACACGACGCAGATTAGAAACCTTGCTCTGCACCGTATTAAAAAGGTTGAGCTGACCACCTTCATTGCAGAAGAGCCGAAGGGTTTCGACTTGCAGCAGTACGTCGACAGAAGTCCGTTCAATTACGGCAATGCACAAAAGGTATTGCTGGAGATGGTATTTAAAAACCGTCAGACCGCTTTGATTCTCAGAGAGACACCGTTTAATCGGATGCAGAAGCTGGAAGAGAGAAGAGACGGCACGTTTAAATTAACAGTAGAAGTTGCCGATACAGTTTTGCTCACCGGATGGATCGAAGCCTGGCGAGAGAAGGCCGGCATTATTTCGGTAAAGAAAACGCCGATCCAATAGACAACAAAAAACCCGCTGCTAGCAGCGGGTTTTTTGTTGAAGATTCAAGAAGAATTATTCGCGGTCCGTGCGATAGAAATATTTCTGATGACGGCTGTTTCTTCTTTGATCGTATGCGTAACGGATCCAGGCTTCAGAGAGAGATTCTCCGTCTCTCCAATTGAAAGTACGAACGCCTGCCCAAAGCTTCGGATTCCACATGGGTTCGTCAGGAATGCGGATGAACGCATTTAAGCTCGGATATTCCTTAGGATTCTGTTTCATCATGACGGTCTTGCAGTCGCGCACAAAGTCGCCGTAGAAGTCGTCTACGAAGCGGTCAAATTTGGAGAAGTCGATTGTGACGTCTTTGCCGCCGTTCGGAGAGGGCTCAACGAGGAGAATCGGAGAACCGGTGCTGTTCTTAGCGAGGCGAAGCGTGATGCCGCCGTAGGTTTCGTAAACGCTCTTGGAATAATCCGGAGTTGTTTGGAAGAAATCCTCGGCGATCGGATTTAAACGGGGTTTGCGAAGCCAGGGCTTGTTCGGGACATTCGGTCCGGAAACAACCATGGTGCGTGGATCGGCGAGAACTTCGGGCGGAACATTCAAATCTTTGGAATGAACCATTTCCTCGAAAGCATGCTTGTCTGCATTTTTCTGCATCAGATCGAGGATTGCCCAAACTTCAGGAAGGTTTTCTGCAGGCAGATCGAACTCATCAACATAGCCGAACTTAGCGCTTTCTTCCTTGTAATTCGGACGCTGATCCAAAGCATGCATTACTTTCCAAGAACGACCTTGAGAAGCGGATGGAATCGGCCATTTGGGTTCTTCATGTTCTTGGCCTTCAGAGGCCGTATCCATCCGAAGTTCGCTTTCCGTGTCGTAGACGGGAACCTGATAAATATTCGGGTTGTGTTTGGGCGGCTGAGGTCTGTTTTCCTGCGCTTTTTGGGCCTGAGCAGAAGCAACCGCGTTGTCTACGGCGCTCTGAATAAACGAGTCGTGCAGGGCCTTTTCATTCTTACTTGCATTTCGACCGCGCATCGTTCTCTGGAAGAGAGAGTTTCTGCGGTTTCCTTTGTCGCGTTGCTGGAAGTTTTCGCGTCGGCTGTTGTTTGAAGAAAATTCGGAATGAGAAGCGGGTGTTTCAAACGCAGGCTCTTTGACTTCCGGAGCGGGACGGGTTTCCTGAACGGCAGTTTCAGGCGTCGGACTAAAGACTCTGGGCTCGTTGTTGAAAGCCGGCGCCGGTGCGGGTGTCGGAACGGCTGGTGCAGGAACGACAGGTGCAGGAGAAGCTGCTTCTGCGGTTTCAGAAGGGCGTTTCTTTAATTGGAGTTTCGGTCTTCTAGGGGCTTCAGCGGCCGGAGATTCAGTAGGAGAGGAAGTTTCTACAGGGGTTTGTGTTGTCGGAGGCGTCTCAGCTGCTTGTGTAGTCTGGGACTGAGCGTTTGCGATCGCCGTTGCTTTTGTCTTTTCGTAATCTTTTACCCAATTGTATAGGCTAACAATATTGATGCCTAAGTCAGCAGCTACGGCAGCCGCCTTTTCTTTGCCTTCTACAACTCGCAGAGCTGCATGATGTTTAAATGAAGGATCAAAAGTTCGACGTGTTCTTTTTTGTTCCATAAACAGCGTTTCTTAAGTATTGCCGTCATTGGGAAGTTTTCTATCCATAAGCATTAGGAAAACGGCTTTCGATTAAATAAAAAGGAAAGACGAACGGGAAATCGAAACGTTAATAAAAACTTTCGTAGAGATAGACGGCGACGTGTCTTCGGAAGGAATTGTACCTTTATTTAGGTAAAAAGAGTTTAAAAATTAATCAAAAAACTGCGTTATTTCTTATTCTGGGCTTGATTTTCTGAGATTACAGGGAGGTCTCAAAATCAAGCGGAAGAGTTCTTAAAACAGAAAGTTTCCTTTCGAAAAGATTGATTTCCTAGGGAAACTACCTAAAAAATCACTCGTTTTTATGTATGGTTCCTCTTCAAAATGACGCCATTCTCCTTTTTGCTTTTATTTAGTTAATAAATATCGTTATGACAATTAAGAACTCAACCTTTGGGGAGCTGACAGTTGCGGCTGCCCTTTGTTCTTCTGCCATTATGTGTGCATCCACGGCTTCAGCAGCCGGTTTCCAACTGACCGAACAGAGCGTGGCCGGTATGGGGCGTGCTCACGCCGGCGCTGGTATCGTCGGTGATGATGTTTCTGCGATTCACTTTAACCCTGCCGGTATGACACTTTTGCATGGATTACAGACGACTGTGGCAGGGACATATGTTTCTTTAGATATTGATTACAAGGGATCAAAGAAGAACGCAAGGGAAAACGGTCGCGATAAACCTGCAAGTATTCCGGCAGCATTTCTTTCCTATCAGGTGAACGACTCTTTATGGTTGGGTTTAGCGATTACCTCCCCGTATGGAATGAGAATTCGTTATGGCAGCGACTGGGCTGAAAGCCAACGCGGTATCAGCGGTTCTGTAACGACGGTTGACATCAATCCGAACATCGCGTGGAAAGTAAACGACTACATTAGTCTCGGTGGTGGGGTTTCAGCTCTCTGGACACATTCCAAAATTAAAAGCGGACTACCAGTTGGCGGCGGCCAATTCGAATACAAAGGTTCCGACTGGATGTTTACTTATAACCTTGGTTTGATGGTTTCACCCATGGAGGACCTCCGTTTCGGTGTTTCTTATCGCTCTTCCGCGCACGTAACTGCTCGTGGCGATTACTACATTCGGAACAATAAAATTATGAACGGCGAGGGCGATGGTAAGGGCCGTCTACAAACGCCTGAGACGGTTTATATTTCTGCAACTTGGAAACCCATTCAGAAATTGAGACTTTCTGGTTTAGCTCGCTGGGCCAATTGGAAAAAATTTGAGGATATGCGCTTCAGCATGGATGACAGCGGTAATTTGAAAAAGACTCCAGAAGCACCTCTCTACTTGGCAGGAATTGCACAGAATATGGGTTACCCGCCAAGTTACGGCGAACTTGCTGGTGGAATTCTGCAGAACAAATTTGCCAACATTAGTATTGAGAATAATTGGAAGGCGGCCTGGTTGTTCTCTCTCGGCGCAGACTTGGATATTACCGATCAGTGGACGATTCGCGGCGGTGTCGCACTTGAGACAGATCCTATCAAACAACAAAATCTGAGAACAGCATTAATTCCGGATACTAAGCGTCTTTGGCTGACATGCGGCTTGTCTTGGAAGCCCACTCCGAAGTGGCAGATTGATATGGCCTATGGTCATATTCGCGGCATCGGACACAGAGATCTTTATAAAGAACCTGGAAGCAACGAAAAAGTTGGTAAGTTTGAAAAGATGAACGCGTGGATGGCCGGCGCTGCCGTCACCTATCGCTTCTAATTTCAACTATTTCTCTCAAATCGAGTAGGGGAAGCTTTCACCTACCCCTCTCACACCACTGGGCATGCGGGTCTCGCACCCAGCGGTTCCAATTAACCTATGCGGGTCGCCTACTTG
>NZ_DBMALT010000009.1:0-72276 GCF_057870745.1 Parasutterella sp.
CCGATCATGCCTCGTTTACGGGCGGAAAAGTCATCGTGACCGGCGTCAATTTGACTCAGACCCAAGCTGCGGATTTGGCAAAGGCATTCAAAGAACAGTTTGGAAGTGCAACGACCCTCGAGTTCCAAGGCACGATAGCGGGCGTTTCACATGATGATAAATTAACCGTCGCAAAAACCAACGAGCTGTACAACAACGTTGAGCATCTTCGCGATGTCATTTTCGTAGACCGAAAACTTGAAGGCGAAAACGGAGCAATCGTCGTTGGAGATTCAGGTTTGCGCAACAACACAGGCTTCACGGGCATCAACGAAGCAACCGGAACAACAATTCAAGACGGGAAAGAGCTTACTCTGATCGGCGGTAAGTCCGACGGAACAGGAAATCGTTTCACTCTAGCTGAAAAAGTTATTACTGCCGTGGGCACCGGTGCTAAGCTGATCTTGGGCAGTCTTGGTATTAAAGACTCTTCTCTTTATCAGGGTCAGGCCTCGGAAGTCAATCTTTCCAACGGCGGAGAATTGAGAATCGCTGCGGGCGACTATCTTGTCACGAATCACACCTCTTCGGGAGGTACAACAACGGTAGATAAAAATTCTACGTTCCGCAGTGACAACGGCACATTCACCGACAAAGCTGTTCTCGAAAATAACGGCGAAACCGTTCTCGGAACGTTGAACGGTTGGAACGCTGCTGAGGTTCACAATAACGGCCGGCTGACGATCAACGGCAACACACAATTCGGCGGCAGATTTATTAATAATGCAAATGCCAAATTAGTAGGTACTGCCGATATCGACGGAACCTTGCAAAACAGTCAAGGCGCCCAGTTGATTGCCAATACTGTAAATATCAACGGAACCCTCCGCAATTTCGGTTACATGGAGGCGCTGGATAATTCGACCGTGTTTGGTACGCTGGAAAATCCGGGCGAAATCCGTTTGTTCAATACTTCTATCGGCTCCCGCGGTGACGGCAACATTGGCACTATCGGGAACACTTACACCCTTAAAGCAACCGGTAAAACGCAGGTTTCCGGTTTGATCGCCAATGCTTCAGGCGCTGTTGCAGAATTTACCGGAGATGATTCGGAACTCACAATCCTCAGCGGCGGCGTTGTTTCTAATAATGGCACCTTGATTGCCGATTCTTTGGTAATTAATAACGGCGGCTATTTCATCAATGGAGATAATGCACAGCAGACCTTCACTTCCTCCCCTCTTCGTTTGAGAGCTGTTGCCAGAGCAGTTGCAAGGGCAACCGAACAATTGAAGAATTTGACGGTTTCTGAGGGCGGCAGCAAGACAAATAACGGCATTGCCTATTACGGAACCGGTTCGATTGCGGGCGAATTTGTCAATGCAGCAGGAGCAGAAGCCTACGGCGGCGTGTCTGACATTTTCGTTGACGGCAGCGGATTAGGTATTACGAATACCGGCTCGATCAAGAATGCAGGTACGTTTACTTTCGGCGGTACCTTGAACAACTCCGGCTCGATAACCGGGGACGGCCTGATTGTTTTCAAACGCGCCGGCCTCGGCAATGATACCTTTACGAACGCCGGACAAATCAATGTCGGAAGTCTGGAAGCTGACAATATTAAATACGTCCAGACGGCAGGCAGTCTTTCGAGCGCTTCGGGTTGGTTCAGCAATTCAACAGTTGATCTGACCGGCGGAACGATTGAACACGCTGTTCTTGGTTCTGGCAATACATACAATCTTGGCGCGGGCTCCGGTTCCAATGATGCAGCGACATTCACAGTCGGCACGCTCGACAGTTCTTCTGTCGTTAATATCAATCGCGGCGCAACACTGAGAACCGAACACATTGCAATGGACGGTCACAAGACGACTAACTTGCAAGGCGGCCGTCTGTCCACAACGTTGGATCAGGTCTTTGCCGATCTGGATTATTCAACACTTAACCTCGATGCGGTTAACCCGGACGACAAAGTAGAAGTCACAAGCAATCCTCAGATTGTGACCGGGGTAGGCAATGTTATTGATTCCGTGGCCGAAGGCGTTGCTTTCCAGTGGGGCACTGTCGCATTTGACGACGCCTCATACAGCGCTGCGCTGGCCGGCGATGCAGTCAACAAGCTTGTAGCCATCGGAGACGTTCCGGCGGAACGTCGCGGTGAGCTCGAAGTCGCATTTAACGGCAAAGCATCAGAGAGGTTTAATGTAGATCTCGCAAATTCTATTAAAGCCACGGCTGCCGGCACTCTAGCCTACGCAACGTTTGCTAATGAAACGCTTTCCAATGAAAGCGCTGCCAATCCGGATGCAACCTCTTTGGTTGTAGGCGTTAATGACCGCTCGGCGGTGATTGTTCCGACATCCGGCACCCCTAACGTTCTTAGCCAAAATATGGGTTTTATGAACGTCACCGGTGTATCCGACGGCCTCTATATTAATAACGGCAGCCATTTCGTATTAGTGGGTCAGTCCCAGCCCAATCCGAATCTCGCTCCGGTTGAATTAGCAGACGGAGCTGTATGGGTTGGCGGCAACAAAAATGTTGACGGTTCCGTCACACCTTCTAAGTTAACCCTTGGGTCCTACGGTTCTGCTACGGAAACAAAGGGCCACCTTGGGGAATTAAATATCGGAATCTCTCCTGCCAATCCGACTCTCGGAGGTGCCGGTGGTCAGGTTATCGTCAAAAACGGTGTTTTCACTGTTGATAATCTGAACAATGGTTCAGCCGGCTACGGTACTGACAGAGAGGGACTGGTTATTGGCAACTCTGACGATACAACCACTCAGCTGATTGTCGGCACCTATACGGCTGTTGACGGCAGCGCTATGAGCAATCACGGTATTTTCAAAGCTCAAAATATTGCATCCCGCAACACCAATAATTCGTTTGTTAACTACGGAACCTTTGAGATCGGTACTGCCGACATCAGCGGCTACGTGGAAAACAACGGTCAAGCAGCCTTTAATGAGCTGACACTACGCGAATACGGTTCTGTTAATAAGCAAGGTGCTGAACTGACAGCCGGAAAACTGACCGTTTCCGGTAACGCTCTTGCCGGTGCTTCGGGAACTTACGGCATTCGTGGATCGCTGGAAAATCAGGGCAAACTGTCCGTTACGGATGAGCTAACTGTTGGCGGTGATATTACCAACAGCGGCGAAGTGGACATTGCAAAACTCACCGTTCAAGCCGCGACACCCGTTCAGGATGCAACTGCGGGTAGCTTCATTAATAACGCGCTTGCGAAAGTGGACTCACTTCTGACGGAAGCCGGCTCCATTGTGACCAATGCAGCTGACGCTGTACTCACGATTGCCGGTCTTAACGGGGCAACAGAACTCAAAGGAACTCTGACCAACAACGGAACCGTCAAAGTTGACGGTACGCAGAACGTTACGGTAGCGGGCGGGGAGTTAAACAATAACGGGACAATGGACAATACCAATGCCCTGAACGTTACCGCCGGTACCGTTAACAACAAGGGCACTTTAGCTCTGAAAGGTTTGAACGTCACAGGCGGTCAGGTAACCAACTCTGCGGAAGCTCAGTTCAAAGACACGGGAACTACCAAGATTGAAATGGCTGATGCTTCCGACGTCGGTATCGCCAATGAAGGCCACCTTGAGCTTACAAATCTCATGCTGTTGAAGGGAATGATTCAGGGCGGCTCCGTGGGTTCCAAGGGTGTGACACTGGCAGAAGTCAGGCAGGATGCCTCGATTGAGGCTGAAAAGGTTCAATTAAAAGAACTGAACAATGCCGGAACGGTAAAAGCTACCGATTTTGCCGCAGCCAAGACCGAAAATACAGGCACCGTTGAGGCCGGACACCTTGTTCTGGCTGAGAACGACCGCTTCCTTAACCAAGCAACGGGTTCAGTCAAGGCCGATCAGCTGGTTCTTAACGGCGGAGAATTTGTCAATGCAGGTGGAAACACCTCGGATATTGCTCTGACTCAACTCGCCACCGGCGGTCAGTTCACTTCCGACGGAGACAGCACCCTTCAGAAGGTTGTTTCCAATGAAGGAACGATTAACCTTAACAAGGGTAATCTTAATATTGCCGAGCTCGATGCAAAGAACTCCGTCTATAACCAGTTAGGCGGTCATTTCAAAGCTGACAAGGGCTTCTTTGAAGATTCCACGCTGAATATTAAAGGCGGAATTTTTGACGCTTCCGAAGTTCGCGATTCCGAAGGAAACGTTACCGGTCTCCTCGGCAATAACACCGTTAACATCTCCGGCGGCAATAAGACTCCGGTGATTGATAACGAGGATTCTGCGGAAGTTAAGTCCCACTACAAAGATAATTTAACGCAGGTTATTGCGGGCGTAGTCAACAGCGACACAACGGTCAACATTATGGCGGGCGGCGTCCTCGATGTTGCCAAGATCGAACTTGACGGAAAAGCCGATAGCATCAATCTGACAGGCGGCGTTCTTCAGACAAGTGCGGATCAAATTTTCGGCTCTGTCACGACTGAGGCCATTCGAATCGACGCGGCAGACGCCGAAACGGGCACGGTACAGCTTCCGACCACCGTGCTTTCTGCAACTACCGTAGGCGCAGTCAAAGACGAGATCCAGTCCGGGCTGAATGTCGAAAGCGGCAATCTTGCTCTTGACGACGATTATTTCAGCGCTTCGCTGATTGTCAGCGTCACCGACAAAATTGCGAATGCATTTGAAAATGCGGCCAACCTGACCATCAATTTCTTAGGTCAGATGACTGCCCCGTTTACTATTACGACGGCAAACGATCTGGAAAAAGAAGGACTTGATGTCGTTCTGAACCCCGGCATTGTGCTCAACACGACGACTCTGCACAATGAGTTTGCGGATGAGTACAACAAAGACACTGATGCTTCTCAGACGATCAAAGGTTTGATCATTGGTGCCGAGTCCAATGATCCGAATACCAATTCGATCAATATTAGTATGGGATTCAAAGATGTCTCCCATACGGATAAAGTCACAATCGAAGGCGGTAAGGAATTGGTTCTTGTCGGCAATGCCGTCAATGCAATTCCTGAAGGTTCTTTTGGTGATGATGCCAATAAACTGCTGAAGGATTCCGCCGACGGCGGTTCCATTGATGTGAATAACGGTCAATTCACGTTCGGCTCTCACGGCGGTGTTACACCGACAGTCGGATGGATTCTTTCCTCCAATATCGGAGAAGACGGAGCTTTGGAAGCCAAGAACGGTGAATTTGCTGATTGGACTATTGCAAACAACGGTAATGTTCACGTTCACTCCAATGCCATTTTGCATATCAACAGTTTGACCGGCAATGGTTCGACCGTTAACGAAGGGAAACTGTCTCTGGACGAAAAACACGGAAATCTTCCGGTCTTTGATGTAACCGGAAACTTCCTGAATAAGGGCCAGAACTCCGTCTTGGACGCTTCCAAAGTTGACAAGGTAACGGTATCCGGCACACACGCCAATGAAGGCAAAGCCGATTACAACGATATGCTGATTGCCGAGGGCGGCA
This sequence comes from Parasutterella sp., assembly GCF_057870745.1. Taxonomy (NCBI): domain Bacteria; kingdom Pseudomonadati; phylum Pseudomonadota; class Betaproteobacteria; order Burkholderiales; family Sutterellaceae; genus Parasutterella; species Parasutterella sp. The sequence continues at coordinate 5,482 of NZ_DBMALT010000009.1, forward strand.
GCTCTAATAACAGCGGCACGGAAAAAGGCAACATCCTCACCGTTGAAGGGACTCATGCCAACTCCGGCACTTCGATTTGGAACGGTGTCACCGTTGCCGATTCCGGCAACGGTGAAAACTCCGGCAATTTGGATGTCGGAAGCGTATTTGATGTGATTGGTGAGTTTGTCAACAAAGGCAAAGACGCAGTTCTTGACGCCACAAAGACAGCTGTGACCACCGTCGCGGGTCTGTTGCGCAACGAGGGAACGGCCAATTACGACGATATGACCGTCGCTTCCGGCGGCACGTCGAACAACTCCGGTTTCGAGAAAGGCGACATCCTGACGATTGCTGACGGCGGTCAGCACACCAACAGCGGTACCTCTATTTGGAACAATGTCTCGATCCAGACGGGTGCTACTTCAACTGTTGAAGTCGGCGGCAAGGAAACGATCAACGGAACCTATGACATTGCGGGCGACCGCATTAACAAAGGCGAAGTTGACGCAACAGGCGTTGCCAATACTCAGGTTTCCGGGACGCTCGATAACCAAGGAACCTCAAACTACGACGATATGACCGTCGCTTCCGGCGGTACGTCGAACAACTCCGGTTACGAGAAAGGAGACATCCTCATCATCGAAGACGGCGGTGAGCACATCAATTCAGGAACCTCGATCTGGAACAACCAAACCGTTCAGGTCGGAGGCTCGGCCACTACCGAAGAAGGAGGCAAAGAAACCATCAATGATAAGTATGTCATTGATGGCGAGAAGACGAATAAAGGTGAAATTGACGCCACCAAGGTCACCGATACCCTTGTTTCCGGGGCACTCGACAATCAAGGCAAATCTGAATACGACGATATGACGATTCAGGGCGGCGGTACGTCGAATAATTCCGGTTACGAGAAAGGAGACATCCTGACGATTGACCCGAACGGCGAACACAATAACTCCGGCACGTCCATTTGGAACAACGTCGTTGTGGCCGGAGGCGATGTGAACAACACGGGAGATATTGAGACGGGCAAACTCACCATTGATGACGGCCTTGTCAAGAACGACGGCGGCAGTCTGAAAGCCGAGGAAACCGATCTTAACGGCGGAGACCTTATTATCGGAAACGACAGAGAACCGACCGAAGAAAATCACGTTAAAGCCGAGATCAATCCGACGGGCGACGTTATCGACACGAATATCTACGTGAAGAATAACGGCGACTTGAACTTGGGACCCAAAGGCGGTCTTGATTGGGCCGACTCTATCGGATCTCCGACGGTGCCCAGCGGCACACCGAGCCGATTGGTTATTACCAATAACGTGACAACGGGCCCGGGAGGAGGAATTTCCGTAGGTCCCAACGTTTGGACGGATAAAGACAATCACGTCCAGATCGGAAACGGTGATTTGTATTTCGCTAAAGACTCTTTGACCGTTATTGACAGCTCCATCCTCACAGACGGTAAGAGCGCATTCAATACCACAAGCGATATTGCGAAAGTGACTGTCGAACCGGGTGCAAACCTTGTTCTGGGCAATATTGAAGAAGTGGGCGACTACACAATCGTCAACGGCTACATCACCGGCGGAAATGAATCCGGCGGAAATGAATCCGGCGGAATGTGGACGGGCGGCTGGACCGGCGACAATCTTTACGCTCTTCCACAGGACGGCTCCGGCATCAACTGGATTCTGACGCTGCACAACGATCCGAGCAAGATTTGGGTCAATGCAACGCTGGCCGATGTCCGCACTGTCTATCCTGACATCGCCATTCCCAACATTGCTAACGACGATCTGCTGCACTGCAAGAGCGGTGACGCAGGAGCCGAATTTGTTTGCCGCGTTCTGCGAGATAAAGAGCTGGATATTGCCGGTAAGACCAAAGTCATCAACTCTGTAGCAAATATCGCCTTTGCGGGCGGCGCTATGAGCGTTTCCATGAACGACCTCAACACGGCTGCCGACTCCATCGAGGGCAGAGTTTCCATGCGGAACGAAGCCTTTACCGAGTACGGTGTTATGCGCGAATGGGATCGCGGAAACGATCTTTGGGTCGATGTTATCGGAGGTAAGCAGAAGTACAAGAGCCTGAGTGCCACCGGTATTTCTAAAGCCGGATTCGATACGAACGCCTATGGTCTTGTTATGGGCTATGACCGCAAGTTTGCCGGTAAGTCCGTCATCTTAGGCGGCGCTTTCAGTTACAACCACGGTTCACTTGATTCCACCGGCGACGTGCTGAAGACCAAGAACAAGTATGACAGCTTCGGTCTGCACGCTTACGGCGCTTACGCTCCCGTCGATAGAGTCAATCTGATCGGAACTTTGAGCTGGATGCACAACTCCTCTGATATTACACAGTCGATTAATGCAGCTGGATTCAACAAGGCCGATGCTGATGTCAAGACAAATCTGTTTAGTCTCGGCACTCGAGCCGAAGCCAATCTGCCGGTCGGCAAGGCAAACGTAATTCCTCACGCAGGACTGCGTTATGTGTGGGCCAAGTCCGGCAGCTACGACACCAAGGTGGACGGTAAGAAGGTTTGGGGCAACACACCTGATGCCACTAATACTTTCCAGCTGCCTATCGGCGTTGCGGTTCGTGGCGACATTATGACTGCTTCCGGTTGGAATGTTCGTCCGCAAGCTGATCTGACCCTCATCCCGCAGTTCGGGGATACCGAACAGAAGACGAAACTCAGCAACTTCAACGGTGTCAGCGACAAGCTCTCCGGTGAATTTGCGGGCAAATTCGGCACAAACGTGAACTTAGGCGTACAGGCCGATAAAGGTCCGGCAACGTTTGGTGTCCGTTACGGATTCACGGGCGGCACCAAAGGCAAAGCAGACCACGCCTTCAAGTTCGAGGCCAGATACCGCTTCTAAACAAATCTAAAAACAAACGCGGGCTCCTCAAGGAGTCCGCACAACCCCGATGAATGAAGGATTCATCGGTGAGCGCTCTAAGAGGGCGCTGACCAATGAGTCTCAACCCAAGAGAAACAAATGCGCAATAGAAAAAAATTACCTTTTAACCTTGGAAAGCAGTTCCGAATGACTTCCGGTTCTTGCCAACCTGAGCAAAGGGTATTCAACTTTATAAATGAGAAGCCAATCGGGGCGGATATGAAGTTCGCGATATCCCTTCCAATTGCCGCTCAAACTATGGTCTCTGAATTGAACCGGAATCTCAACTTCTTTGAGAAGCATGTCAATTGCTTCAGAAAGCAGTTCCATCCTCTTTCCTTGTGCTTCCATTTTTTTAACGTCTTTCAAAAAAAGACTCGAAGCCTCGATATTCAGCATTCTTTATCCACTGCCGAGAGCAATTCTTGGAAATTAGAAAACTTTTTTCCTTTTCCTGCCTCCAGCTCATTCATCGCTTCGATGGTTTCTTTGTTTGGGACGTATGTACTAAAGGGAATGTCTCTCTCATTGACCAATTTGATCAAGGTCATCCGTACCAAGTCGGATATGGAAAGACCCATAGCCGAAAGAATCTCACTTGCTTCCAATTTCAATTCTTTGTCGAGTCGAACCCGAATAAAAGAGTCGGCAGTACTCATAGAATCTCCTTCTAAAGAATGCCTACATTGTAGCACCAATGAAAGATTAAGCTCTGCTTTGGCCGCATCATATCCTTTGCGGAGTTCAGGATTTTTCATCCAATCCGCCGAAGTCTCTTTCCAAGATTTCTTTGTAGGTCTTCTGATTTGCCTTTTTTCTACCTCTAGCTTTTTCAATATCAAGTGCAGCCGCTTTTTTCAAAGAGCCATCTCCGAGGTCTTCCTCTGCGCAAAAATGAAGGTACAGAGCGCAGTCCTCTTCGCTTTCAAGAAAATCAACTGGGTCATAAGGTTTGCAAAGTTTTGTACTCAGCACCTCTGGGAAGGAAGAAGGTTTTTCAGCCCTAATACTTTTGCTCGAACAGTAATCAAGATATGCGTCACTGACGCTTTGAAAAGCATCTTGAAGCTCCAAAAGGGTGAGGCCTTCATAAATCAACCCGCAACGGATATCAAGAACTTTGCCCGTAAATCGGCCGTCCGGACTAACTTCCACGGAACCTTCATACCCTTTGTAACTAAGCTTCTCGTTGCTCATAAAAAATCATCCTCATTAGAGCCAAATTTTAATCAACGCGGCCTGCGTGTAAGGTTAATTATCGGTTTCATCCTTGCAACTCTTTCCCTCTCATCTCAAGCCGATGATTTCGGGGATTTGGCCAAACGCTGCGCACCGGAAGTTTCTGAAGACACGCTGCGCGCATTGGTCAGAACCGAATCTAGTTTTAATCCTTATGCCATAGGCATTGTCGGAAGAGGTTCTCGGCAGCCGAAAGCATTCCATGAGGCGATGGCAATCATTGCGCAGCTGGAACTTGAAGGAAAAAACTATTCAGTCGGTTTGGCACAAATCAATAAAAAGAATTTTTCCAAGCTCGGTATCAATGCCTCCGGGGCACTGGATGCCTGTACCAATTTAAAGGCAGCATCAAAAATCCTTTCCGACTGCTACCAAAGAGCACAGAACCGCAGCGGCAGCAATTCGCTTCACGATGCCTTGAGCTGCTACTACTCAGGAAATTTTCAGACCGGCTACCGCCACGGCTACGTGGATAAGGTGCGCGCCAATGCCGGCATTTCAACCTTAACAGCTCCTGTCGTTCCGTCCATCCGGGAAGCTGAAACGAAATCAAAAGATTCTTCAACCCTTGTCGCTACAGGCGACAACTCATCAACCGGATTGATTTTTTAATCCGATTAACTTTAGGAGTTTAACTATGAAAAAAAACAACTTCTTATTCCCCGCTGCGCTGGCCGCGTTGATTCTGAGTGACCCGGCACTGGCTGCTGCCGGAACTCAGAGTCTGAACAATACGCTCCAAACAATTTTGAGTGTATTCCAAGGCGCATCTCTTTTAATCGTCACAGGAGCAATTATTTGGGCAGGCTACAGAATGTTGTATACCCATGCCAATATTCAGACGGTTGGCGGCCCCTTCCTAGGCGCTTGTTTAATTGCCGCAGCTCCATGGCTGGCTGAATTGCTGGTGGGCTAAATGGAAACATCGAGCCCTTTGTTTAAAGGTGCGACGCGCCCCGCTTGCATCGGGGGCGTTCCCCTCCAGGTATTTGTGCTCAATATCGGCGTCGTTTCGCTTTTGGCAATCTGGATTTGGATTCCTTTGATTTTGATTACGCCTATCACGCATTTTTATTTGAAGACCGTCGCCGACAAAGATGAGCAGATTTTCTCGCAGCTGATTTCCTATGCGCGAATCAATCTCGTTCGCTCTTTTAACCGACGGTACTGGGGAAACGTCACAAGTCTGAGCCCAAAACAAGAAAAAAAAGAGCTTTTCATCCTTGAAAAGAGCAAGGAGTAAACCATGTTTGCCCAACGTAAAGCACTTGAAAACTCTGAAAAAAGCCTCTCGGAATTTATTCCCTACTCAGCAGTAATTGCGCCCGGCGTTGTGATCTGTCGTGAAGGAGATTTGGTTGCGACTGTAAAGATTTCCGGAAAGGTTTTTGAGGCGGTTTCCAACGAAGCGCTCCAAAGAGACGCGGAGCGCCAGAATAACTTCTTAAAAGTGATGGCAAGCGCGTCCTCCACGGACGAAATGTCACTGAAAGTGCACAGAATTCGGCGCGTTGTTCACGACGAACTTTCTGTGCCGGACGAGAATTCGAGCAGCCGTTTTGTCAGAGACTTTGTTCGCGCCTACAACCGTGAAATCTCGGAAAACAATCTGATGGCGACCGAACTTTATGTGTCGTTGGTCAGCCATAAAGCGACGGCATTGAAGAGGGATAATTACAAAGAATCGGAAATCCGGGAGGAACTTAAAGAGCGCTTGGAGGTTTTCGGAAAAGTCTTCGATCAGCTGGTAAGTTCACTTAGGGATTACGAGCCCGCAGTGCTTGGAGAATATTCGGACGAGCAAGGAATTATTTTTTCCCATCAGCTCTCCTTCTACAATTACTTGCTGACCGGGCAATGGCAGAAAGTCCGAGTGCCTTTCATGCCGCTAAACGAAGCACTGGGGAACGTTCAGGTTTTCGGCGGAGCCGATACCCTTGAATTTCAAACTGCATTGGGAAAGTCCTATGTGCAGTCGATAGAGCTTAAAGATTATCCGATGGCAACGTATTCCCGGCTGCTTGACGGACTGCTCTACAACACTAATTTCGATCAGAGTTCATACCCCTTTATTGAAACGCAGACCTTTACGGCCCTATCCAAAAACAAGGGACTCAAGGCTCTGAAGTTGCAGCAAAACCAATTAAGGTCGGCTCAAGACGATGCCGTTTCGCAAATGCAGCTGCTGTCATTGGCACGCGATATGGTCGCCAACGGTCAGATTGTCATCGGCGACTACAGCTATTCGCTTCTTGTATTCGGCAGCGAAGATACCGTTGTTGCCCATGCGAATGACTCGGTAAAAAAATTGCAGGACGCGGGATTTTTACCGATCAAGTCCACTCTCGCGCTGGTTACGTCTTATCTGCATCAGCTTCCCGGAAGAAAGGACCGCTCGCGGGTCGCAAAAATCTCAAGTATGAATTTTGCTCATCTCGCTAGTTTTCATAATTTTCCATGCGGAAAACGCGACCGAAACCCTTGGGGCGAAGCCGTCGCGTTAATGAAAATGCCGAGCGATCAGCCGTATTACTTTAATTTTCATTACACCGATCCCGAAAAGGATTCTTTGGGAGACGTGCCGCTTGGGAATACGGCAATTCTCGGAGCATCCGGCGCGGGCAAGACGGTATTGCTGAATTTCCTTTTGTGCTCGGCGCAAAAGTATCGCGATAAAGACCATCAGCTCTCGGTCATCTTATTCGACAAGGACAAAGGTGCCGAGCTAGCCATTAAAGCGATGGGCGGCGGATATTTGGCAATTGAAAACGGGAAACCTTCCGGCATCAATCCCTTCCAGTTGGAACCGACAACAGAAAACATCCAGTTTTTGATCGGATGGACAAAGCGGCTGATCGGACGCGACGGACTTCAGATCACTCCGTTGGATGAGCAGCGGATCGCAACAGCAGTTGAGACGGTCATGTCCATGCCCGCTAAGTACCGAAGACTTGCTGTGCTGCCGCAAAGCCTTCAGACGGGCGACCGTGTGGAAGACGCGCAGAACTCGCTTACCATGCGCCTTTCTAAGTGGATTGAAACGGGGCCTCTCGCATGGGCCTTTGACAATGAAATCAACACGCTCGATCTCAATGAATTTCCCAACTTCGGAATTGACGGTACGGACTTTTTGGAAAATGAGGATGTCCGCGGCCCGATTACGGAAATTCTCCTTTATCTGATTGAAACTCAGGTAATGAAGGACAAGAGACGAACCATCATTGTGATGGATGAGTTCTGGAAGTATCTCTCCGACCCGGCTACGGCTCAGTTTGCGTTCGACAAGCTCAAGACGATTCGTAAGCAGAACGGTATTTTTGTGTTTGCTTCTCAGTCCCCTGAAGACGTTCTGAAAAGCGAAAGAGGTTCCGCGTTTGTGGACAACACGGCTACAAAAATCTACCTGCCCAATCCCTACGCGAATGAAAAGGATTACACGGAAGGGTTCAAGTGTACGAAGGACGAGTTTTCGATCATCAAGAGCCTCGATACACAAAGCCGTCTGATGCTGATTAAGCAGGGGCCTGTGTCCGTGATGATTCGGCTTGATCTCGGAAATTTCAAACGTGCTCTGAAGATTTTTTCCGGGACTGCCGGAACCACCAAGTTCGGAGAAAAACTATTTTCTCTCGTGGGAGACGACCCTGAAGTTTGGATTCCTTATTTCTTCGGGGACAAACCCCTTCCGACTAGCGAAAAGGAGGAGGCATGAATTCTTTAAATTTTAGGTGTCAGGATCGGCTGATCTCGGCATTTTTCAAGGATGTTTCTGCTGTTTTCAGTGACGCAGAGATATACGAGTTAAAAAAGATAATCAGCCGTCCTTTTATTTTCCCTCGTGATAAGAGACTGCTTCTCGAGAGAATCAGCGAAAATTGCGAAGAAGCGAGGCGCCTGTCCGATTCATTCGGATTTAAATACTTGTCCAACTTACTGGCTTTGCGCGTAAAGCTTCTTTACCGTTTTAAGCAACCTCGTGAAGAAGGAAACGTTCTTATTGGCGATAAGTACTCAGTCGGTTTGCGCTTTCTGGAAGTTATTGAACAATCCAATCAGAAATTTCTTTGGATCAGCCAGAACGGACCATTTAGTTATGACACCGATTATCCGTTAACGGTTGCGCAGGCCGAATTTCATGCTCCTGTGATTCCCTGCTCAGTAACAGCTTCAGAGTGTTTTGAAAAATTAGAGCAATTCTCTCTGAATTGGTCCTCCCAGTTAACAGTTTTAGAAATTGGTTCCGGCAGCCAATCCAATTCTTTACCCGGCAAAAGTCTTAATTTTTTTCCACAGCTTCTTAACAAATTGTCATTTATCAAATTCCAAGGAGTCATTATCCATTTGGATGAAGAAATAGAAGATGTGATGATTTCAAACCGATACGAAATCGTCTCGGAACTCCAAAAGTTAAAAGCCATCGGGAAAGATGTCTACTTCGGCTGTGACCAAGTTGCTAAGGAAGAAGCTTCTCAGAGTTTTGTTGCTGCCGTAAAAGGAGTTCTGTAATGAAGCTATTAAGAAAAAATAAGCCTTGTCTTTTGGCCCTAATTGGCAACAAAAGATCGCTCGGCAGTTTCATCAGATCAAAGTACTTGGTTTCGCTTGTAAACGAACCGGAGGCGAAGTCCAACTCAACAACATTGTATGAACGATCTCGCGAAGGGTACCGACGTTTTAAAGCCGGAAAAAGATCATGGTATTCAAATCTCCGGCCAATTATCTCTCTGATCAAATTAAAAATTTCACTTGCAAATATTGGGTTGTCCGGTAACAAAAACCAGTTATCGCGACAAAACTCGAGGGCTTTTTCCGTGTTTATGGAAAAGGAGGAAATATGCGCTTGAAATTTCCAATCTTTATTCAAAAGTTTGCTAAGAAAGCGCAACTTAAATGTTCTGTGAGAGCCATCAGCATTGCTCCATACCGCACGTTCAGGGGCCCACTGAAATTTTTGAATATCCGGGTGTCCGGCAAGCATATGGGGTCTAACGTCTGCCCTGAGGTACGCAGAGAGCTTTTGCCACTCAATTTCTCCTTGTCTTATGTCCACGACGTATTGCTTCAAGTGCTTTACGAAATAAAGCTTTTCGAGGATATCAAAGGCAACATCTTTCACATTGAAAGGATGGGGACGACCGGCAAGCAAGGAAGTTATTGCGCAAATATCAAAAGGTTCATCCGACCGACGTACACCAACAAGATTCAAAGAAGCAAGAAACGAAAGAAGATTTTGGGAATTTTCTTCACTAAGAAGAAGTTGATTGGAAGGGGCCTCTTGCGCCGCTTGGAAAAAAAGATCTTCAAGTTTACTGATTTCCCGTCGATGCCAAACCTCTTGAATTTTCTGCCTGATCCCGATTGTTTTCATTTGGATGCTCTGCAAATAACAAATAAATCTTAATGGAGAGGAACAACTTATGTATAGAAAAGTAATAGCCACCCTTATGTTGTCCGCCGGTTTGTGCTCCGGCACATCCGCTTTAGCCTCCGGCATCCCTACCGTGGATGCGGCTGCCATTGCACAAATGGTGCAGCAGCTCACGCAGATGCAGCAGATGTACTCGAACATGGTTCAGCAGTACAACACGGCAGTCAACACGCTGCAAAACTTCACCGGAACTCGCGGATTGGGACTGGTGGATTACAACCTGAATCTGAGAAGTCTGATACCAACCTCCGCCCGCAGTCGGCTGAACGGAATTATGAACGGCACGTCGTCTCTTAGCAGTTTAGGGCGGGATATTTTTAACCGGCTAAAGCTCGGAGACGCGTGCAGCAATCTTGACGGGGAAGTCAAGCAAAACTGTCTGAAGGCTCGCGAATTTGAAGCGGAGCAACAGGCAGTTTTGGAAGAAGCAGCCAATACCGCCAACCAGCGTCTTCAAAACATCGAATCGCTTATGAGTCGGATCAACACTGCAACGGATGCCAAATCCATTGCCGATCTTTCCGCGCGTATTCAGGCCGAGCAAGTTGCGCTTCAATCCTCTCAGTTGGCTGCACAGTTCCAACAGGCTCAGATGGATAAGCAAAACGAGCTGGTGCGTCAACAGGCCGAAAGAGAAGCGCATCAAAAGATGTTTCCAAGAATGACGCAAGCGGATATTCAACGGGCCATTCGTCCGCCGAAAAACTAAAAGGAGAATCCTATGGCGGGTACTTTTGAAGCCTTCGGGAATCAAGTCAGAGGAACAATGGCTGGTTTTGCCAATTCCGTTTCAGGCGAGATCATCTCGAGCATCAGTCCGATTATTTACACCGGCATCATGATCTACTTTTTTGCCCGGGCCTATCAGATCACGACAGGCCGGGCGGAAGGCGCGATACCCGACTTGATCACACAATGCGTAAAGATTGTATTGGTCGCTTTTTTCGGACTGAATGCCGCAAATTTCGTGACTTATGTTATCCCGGCGGTCTATGGCATCGAAAACCTGCTGTTGAATGCAATATCCCACGGCACGACCGCAAGTGACATAAATAACGCTTGGGGAGCTGCTGACCAGACATGGCAAACCTTTATGAACGGCTTTCAGGCCATTTACAACATTTGGTCGAACAGCTCTTGGAGCGTTTGGTCCATCGGTGAAAGCATTGCCACGAGCCTGTTCATCATTTTACTCATGGTGCTTATGCTGGTGGTATGCATTTACTTCATGTTTTTCGCTGTCGGTTACTTGCTGCTTTACGAAATCTTTCTTGTCATGGGGCTGGCTTTCGGGCCGCTGTTTATTTGCACATTGATGTTCACCGTAACGCGGACGTGGTTCGACGGTTGGCTCAGAGCAGTGGTCTGCTGGGCCTTTACTCTTGTCGCAGTGGCAGGAACACTCTCACTGATTAACGGTATCTTTGCAGAGAGAATTGATCAAATAACCGAGTTTGCGATAGCTGCCGAAGGCGGAAAAGACTATGGAGTTCTGTTAGTTAACTTAGGTGTTTTTGCCGTTGTAGTGCTAGCTCTTGCAACAGTTGTGAAATCTATCCCCACATTTGCCGCCGGTCTTACCGGAGGCGTTGCGCTTCAGGCTGCCTCGGTGGCAGGTATGCTGCAAAGTTTCGGCAGAACAATGGCAGCCGTCACGGGCGGTGCTATGCTGGGGTACGCGGGCGGTATGTACGGACGCGCCAATGCTCAGGATACCGATTACGCTAAAGAAAACCGGGATGCTCTGAAGTCTCAAGCCCAGCACCTCCTTGGCAGCGGCGGCCTTACCAATCCCGGTTCATTTGCAGCAGCGACTGCCGGTTACGCGGCAGGCGCAGTCAGACAGTTCTTCACCGACCCGGACAAATTAAGAACTCCGGCAAACGCGGGTTCAGACGGTTCTTCCGGTCCGACAGGAGGAAGCAGCTCGGGCTCGCAATCCGGTTCTTCAAGTGCTCCTGCCCCTGCATTTACCGGCCCGGCAAACATGAACCAGACGCCACAGCAGGAAAAGGTGGCGGCAGCCAATGCTGCGGCGCTCGGTGCTGCATACGGAGCACAACCGTCTTCCGTTGCACCGTCGATATCTCCTTCAGGAACGACGGCAGCAGTCGGTTCTGTGCCCGCTCAAGGTGCGGCCCCGCAAAGCACCGGTTCTTTTGGAGCGGCTTCAGGTGCGTCCACTTCAGCAGCGTCCGGCAATTCCGGCGCAGCAGATCCGGCGTTTGATTTCTCAACGGATCATTCGCAGTTTGACCAAAGAGCTCAATTCAATACTCCGACCCCTGAACAAAACATTCCTCAGCCGTCTCAGAGTTCTGGGTCTTCAGAACAAGTGAATGAAGCACAAAGCCGGGAAAACGAACGGATCGCCGATGAAATCTTAAAAAACAGAAGTAAAGAAGAGTGAACCATGCAATCAAAAAAACTTCTCTATTCAATCTTAACCGGCGCTTTTACAGCCTTTGTTCTAACCGGCTGCGGCGCCACAAAACCACCGACACCTTCCGGCATTCGCGTCCCTGTAACTGAATTTGCACAGCAAAGACAAAAGGAAGCAATGCAGAAAAAAGAGGAAGCAAAATTCAACTTTGGAAAAGACCGGGCTACACGTAATTTCAGTTTCGGTTATGAGGAGACGGAGCAATGAAAACCTTACTCCTCTATTCCGAGAATGGCTGCAAGCTTGCCCAAAACTTCATCAACAACATACTGAGGAGCGGTCTCAATGAAAGTCGCTTCCCTTGCTCGGACGTCCATCGTGCGAAGCTGATCACAAATAATGACACCGGTCGTTTGCAGTCCCGTTCCAATGAGAGGAACGACGAGACCGTACTTTCGATTAAAACCCGCACCGTTACTGATAGCCGCAACAATAACGCGGTTAGAAAGAGCGTTTACCGGCTGAACGCTGACTACAAGCGCCGGACGAACGCCTTGCTGTTCCTGTCCCAGCGAGGGATCGAAAGCAATACGTATGATGTCACCTTGTTGAAGTACCTTTTTCATAATAATTCGGTGCCCTTACGTTTATCTTTTCCCCAAATTTCATACTCTTCTTCCAGCAAGGGCATGATCTGTTTGTGCTCCTCGAGGAGTTGGCTGAGATCATATTTCGGAAGTTTTCTGCGTTTCTTTTGTTTGGACTCAATAATCAGCTTGCCGTCGTCAAACGTATATTCAACGGTGTCGCCTTCTGTTGCGTTCAAAAGTTCAAGTAAAGCCTTGGGAAATGTGGCTACTACCGATCCCCCGACTCTTCGTAATGTCAAAGAAGCCATATCTTTCTCCTAAAAGATAATTTTTAGATAACGAATATTATACAGATAGGAAACAATATGTTTTTCAAGAAAAAGAAACCAACGCCCCAAGCAGAAGCCGCTCCTTCAGCTGCAAAAGAAACCGTGAACAAACCGGCTTATCCCTATCACGAAGCTCTAGATTGGACCGTTGAGCGTATGGCGCTGAAGGAAAAACAGGCCAAAGCCGGTTGGACAGCCGCCAAGATTATGGGGTGCCTATTAGTGCTGGTGAGCATTATCTGCATTGTGATCGCGGTGAAAAAGGAGGCTTATCCCTTTATCGTCGAGCTGGATAAGAGCAACGGCACTACCCGGGTGATCGACATCCGTGATCCGCAAAACATCCCGGCCGATGAGATGATGGACAAGTATTGGCTCAATCTGTACACGCAGAGCCACGAAAGCTATGACTACCGCACGCTGGAAAACGACCATGCACGAGTCCGCCTGATGAGCGTTCCTGAAGTATTCAATCCTTATGACCATCAGTACGGACTGGATAATAAGAAATCCCTTCAGAATCTTCTTAAAGACAAAAAGAAGATCATCTGCAATGTTGAGTCCGTCGTTCCCAACGGAAACGGAATCGCAACCGTCCGCTTTACCAAACGCCTTGTTGATACGTACAGCAACAATGAAGAAGCTAGAAACTCTTGGCGTGCAACCATCGGATATGAATACAACCCGAATTATTCGATGGACGAAGCACAGAGGCTTGTAAACCCATTTGGTTTTACGGTCACAAGCTACCGTGTTGACCCGATCATTGAAGGAGCCGCCCCATGAGAAAAAGTCTTTGCTGTCTTTTGCTGGTTACATCTTTCCTCGGCTGCGGGCTCTCAGTTAATGCTTTAGAGCGTCCGACGGCAAGTCAATATGACGCACGAGTGATGTACACGGACTACAAACCCGGTCAGGTGTATCCGATCCGGGCCGCAAACGGGCTGATTACAACCATCACATTTTCTCCCGGAGAAAAGATTCGCGATTTCGGTTCCGGGTATTCAACCGCTTGGGAGTTTCAAGCCCGAGGCAATAATTTCTTTCTTAAACCTAAAGATTTCGACGGAGCGACCAATCTTGTGATTGTGACGGATAAACATACGTATCTCTTTGATGTGCATCCCGGTTCCAGAGCCAAGGCAACCTACAGCCTGACCTTCCGGTATCCGCTGGAAGAAGCGGCCAAAGCTCAGGAGAATGCAAACAAGAAAACCGTGGATTCTCTGCTGAACCAATCCGATAAAGAGATTTCCGATAAGACCGATTCCGAGAACCGATCTGAAGTTAATAAGTTTTACAGCGAAAATTTCGGCTCCTCTCCTCTTTCAAAAGAAATCGCACCTCTAGAAGTGTTTGACAACGGAAGGTTCACGTACCTGAAGTTTGACCGGCACACCGACTTTCCGGCTGTGTACAGAGTCTCTGAGAACGAAGAGGAAACACTGCTTAACTCTCACATCAAAGGCGACTGGCTCGTTGTTCACGGCGTTTACAGAGAACTTAGACTCAGAGCCGGACAAGCTGTCGTCGGCATTTACAACGAAACCTACAGCGGCGGCGGAGCTCCGAACGACTCGGGTGTGTCGGTGCCCGGACTGAAACGAGAACTCGTCAAAGAGGTGAACTAAATGAATGAAAACACAACACCGCAGATTTCCGGTTCTCAACCCAATCCTGCTGAAATCGGAATCCCGAGCGTTGCCGGGAAAAAATCATCCCCGGCAAAAAACAGAAACTTGGCTTTGATGGCAGCGTTAGTCGTGTTCATGCTGATTTGCATTGCCTTCGGTTTCTATCAGAAGCATTCTTCGAGAAACGCGCAGCCTAAGCAACAGGAGCAAGCAACTCCGATGCTTTCCGGACGCACGCTCACGCTTCCTCCTCTCTCGCAGATTCAGCCGCCGGAGGCGCCGCCCGCACCCGTGGTGATAAAGGAACCGGCTGAGCCGAAACCGGAAAAAGAGGCCGGGCTGATTCAGGAGCCTCCGGCGATACAGACGCAGCAAGCTGCAAGCAGTCCGATGGTCAACAGCACCAAAGAAAAACCTGAACCGACACTCGCTGAAAAGAGAAACATGGCCCCCATGATGGGCGATGGAGGAGCCTTACAGGGAACGGAGGAAAGTGGGGAAAAGGGATTTGCAGCCACCCTCCGTGAAGAGGGCTACGACTCCGGTTCCGGGCGATCTTCAGGCGGAAAATTAGGCGGACTGCTCTCCAGCGTTTCGACTCCTCCGACCAGTGCAATCATGATGCCGGACAGAAATCTGCTTCTTCCTAAAGGCACGTTCATAGACTGCGTTTTGGAAACCAAGCTTGATACGACCGTCCCGGGCATGACTTCGTGCGTCATCCCCCGCGACGTTTACAGTGCGAACGGTCGCGTACTTCTGATTGAGCGCGGTTCAAAAGCCATCGGCGAATATAAAGGTGCCGTGGAGAACGGGTTGAACCGAATTTTCGTTCTGTGGACGCAGATTCAGACGCCTAAAGGCGTGCGCGTCAATATCGATAGTCCTGCAACCGATGCGCTTGGCGGCTCGGGTATGGCAGGAGAAATTGACTTCCATTGGTGGGCTCGCTTCGGTAACGCACTGCTCTTTACTTTGATTCAGGACGGTTTTGACTTCGCAATGACCAAACAAACCGAAAACAACGGCGGGGTTAATTACTACCAGAACAGTGAAGACGGAATGAATCAAATCATTCAGGAAGCCATGCGTCAATCCGGCAACATTCCTCCGACGCTCACAAAGAATCAGGGCGAACGTGTCGGCATCTTTGTTGCCAGAGACGTGGACTTCTCCAAGGTTTATCAGTTGAAACCCACAAGCCGATAAAAACTCAAACATAGAAACACTTGAGCCCCGCAGCTTTCGCTTTGGGGCTCTTTACCTAAGTGCCTAGCAAGCCAGCAACAAAAGCAACGCAATGACTAATTTGAGTAGCCATCGCAGAATGCGCTTTGCTATACTAGAGGCGTGAGATTTATTTACGAGCATGATCTCAACCTTATAGGCGGCTCCGGACTGCAATCCGAGAGCCGTTTTGCTTGGTTTCTTCACAGACTGGAAAGGTTACCAGCAACTTCCCAATTCCATTCTCGCCATGCTCTACCGAGTTTGGTTTTTGCATTTTATCAAATCGGGTTGTCTGTAATTTTTGAATAGGCCAGCAAAAATAAGACCCGCACAGTGCGGGCCTTGATGGTGTTTTATTTCGGCTTTCAGCCTAGCTAAGTTGAGGTAACGTCACCGAACCCTTCCCGAAGGCTCCGTGCTTCAAGGCTCCTTAGCACCCTCAAGCACTTCATAACCTGATCTGCACACTCGTTGCAGATTTACTTCTTTGTATGTATTTTATCCGCACTATCAACTTCCAAAAAATTTCTGCACTGGGTCTATTGGTGCGTTTTTTTGAGAGGGCCCCGAAAGGGATCAGATACGACAAAGCCCGGTTGGGCCCGGGCTTTGGTGAATCTAAAAATTCTTATGAGGGATGAGATGGTGTGCACATTTCTAACCTCGGGGGAGATTATATCTCATAACACGGTTGTCTGGACAGGCGATGTCAATCTTGGATACAAGATTGTGCTTGTTCTGGTGTTGTGGGCTGTAATCCGCACGAAGCTCTAAGAGCAGAAAAGAGGCCGATTCCGTAAGGGGTCGGCCTTGTGCGTTTCAGAGATTAAGCAGCAAACCGATTCTTCCAACAAGTCCGCTAAAAACGTGAAATAATTAACAAGATAAAGTTTGACAATTAGTTCGTAAACGTCTGCACAAGAAGTCCCGCCAAGATTTTTTGATTTAAGCGTTATGAACTTCGTTAATGCAGCTGGACTCCATGCCTGTCGGGAAGTCCCGCAGGTCATCCTGTCATTTCCCTATTCTAAAAAACTTCTCTTTTCTGCCGTAAAAGCCGTCACGAGCCTCAGAACCTCTTGCCCGGAGGTGTCCTATGGACTTTAACTTAAAAGCGTTAGGAGCGGAGACGGTCATGGTTGACAGACGGCTTGCCGCTAGACTCGTTGAAGCGGAACTTCTTCTGAGAGACGGTGAAAAACTGCCATATGCAGAGGAACTAAATCAGTTTATCCGTCAAAACAGCTTTATCGGCGTTAATCCTTCAGAGCGTTTATTCGCTAAATGTGCCGTCACCGGAAAAAATGCTGAATGCATTGGAGTGATGGTTAAGCCGAGAGAGATAGTGCTTGCCGAAGAGGTCTATTACCGACTGCAAGAACTGGAAACAGCAGAAAGCATTCAAAAGGAATACTTAAGAAAATCCAAAGACGGCACTCCTGTCAGGCCTTTGTATGAGGTTCGCGCCGATTATGCGGACAATCCTTCTCTCTCTGAAGAAGAAAACCGCTTTATAGATAGAATCCGACCTCGAGAATATTGCTTTGAAGCCTTGAACGCTTCTGAAGCAACAAGAATTCTGGGAGGTCATGAATATGCCTTTTTCAGCCGAGTCCATCAATTTCTTAAAGAAGAAAAAGAAGCGGGAATTATTGAAGACATCAGCTCCCGCGCAGTCTCCATACCGGGATTTTCGGATTTCTGCGGTGTTCGGTACGGTAATTTATTTATAAAGACTGATTTCATTAAGAATCCCGTTAAGTCGTGCGTTTACGAAAAAGATAAAAAGGCATGGAACTTAACGCTAGAACCGAAAAAACTTTTGAAGTACGACCTAGGGGCAATACAGAAAAACGTCGAAAATCTTCTTGAAATCGGTTATCGTCGCCTGACAAAAATCGAAAGTTTCTGGACAACAGAGGCATTGCCGGAAGTAAAGAAATTCTTCGACAGCTTTAAGACTGATTCCGTCAATCTTCAGGTTGGTGAGAAAGACAGCTCTCTTGAAACCGTCATTCTCAATAACTGCGACCAAAAGGTTTTTGACAAACTTCCCTTAGAGGAAAAAATCGGGATTGACTCTCTCCGTTTTCATCCGAAATTAAATTCCGACGAGATTGAACCTCAGTCTTTGGACGATAAACCCGATTGTGTTCTGAAGGTTGGTTTTTCATTAAATGAAAAGGAAGCTGCGAAGCTGCCGGAAGCAGTAAGAGAATTGGTTAAAAGAATCTCGGATGTGGAGGTCAGGCATACCGTCGAAGACGATAACGGGGTACGGTCATTTGTCAACCATGACAAACAGCTGCTTCAGGAATTGTTTACTGAAGCTGCCGAAAAACAAGGGGTCGGCACGAAGGGTTTAGACCTTTTTTCCGGGAGCAATCCGGTATTGAAAGAAAAACTCGAAATTTCTTACGGGTCAATGTCTTTGCCTCTGGATAACCTTTCAAAGCCTCCGATTTCAATTTCCGGCATTCAGACATTCAACGAAGAAAAAGGCTGTTATGAAGCCGAATATATTCCCCGTCATCTTTATGGCACCAAAGCCTTAAGAGATGCATTTAAACAACTGGGAATGGACGACGGCAAACCCTTCCCGTTTTCTGATACGGCACTTAAATCCGGCCTTGACAGGAAGGTATTGGAAGAAGCCGCAGAAATGGTCAGGAAAACCGTCAAAGAAGACATCGAAGACTTCAGGTTTTCCTTTGAGAGTCAAAAACTCTTTATTCCAAAAGGCGCCAAAGATTTTACGGATGCGCTGCGCTTCACCGTCGAAGTCAAATCTGTCGAGCTCGCTAAAGAGATGCTGGAACGAAAAAAGGAAGCCCCTCTGAGAAAGGAGCACAGGGAAAGCATTGAAAAGATTGTCGGCAGTTTTTCAAAGAGCCGGGAATTTCAGGAGCATCCGCAACTGTCGGAAGCTCTGAAAAACAGGCTTGAAGAAAAGTTCAAAGCAGCCGAAAAAGCAGGTATCCGGCTCGATCTGCGCCACAGGGACGACCCAAAGAAGCAATCCCAAGATCTCGAACGTTAAAGGTTAAACAAAATGAACTACGAAGAAAAAATCGAATATGCGGAACCGCTCGTTATTGAAAAGCGACTCATGCAGCAGCTGATCGACCCCGGCACCGATATCCGGCCTCTTAATGCCGAGGCTGCGGAAATATTTCTTGCCGAGTATGAGGTACTTAGATTTGAGAATCCGCTGGAAACTCAAATTTGCAAACCTTTTTGCGGAGAAAAAGAAACCGAATGTGTCACGGCACTGGCGGTGAAGAAGGAAACGATCAAAAAGATTGATGCGCTTGAGCACGATTTAGATGAAGCAAGACAGAACCAATGGCGCACCGAGTACCTCCAAGACTGTAAGTCCGGGATGGAGGTCAAACCTCTTTTCGGCGTTGATATCGAGTACGACAACATTCCATGGGAGAACCCGCTTGATGAAGAGGAAATGGATTATTTGACCCAGATAACGCCTACGTCTTTTGTGCTTGATCCAAAAGGGGAACCGGGCAGAATTGATCAGCTGGACTCGGCTCTGATAACAAAGTTCGGCGCATTTCTCAATAGGAAAAACGGAGAAATTGAAGATGACAAATATTACTGCGCTCCGGAGTTTCGCAGAAATGAGGTGTGTTATTACGGCTCTTTGAGATTTCACCTCCACGAAGTCGGAGAGCCGGTGAAATCATTCGGAAACTGGAACGAACAAACAAAAACATGGAGCGGCGTATTCGATCTTTCTCAATTAAACGCGGACGACAAAGAGGACATTAAAGACGCTCTGGAAGAACTTCCAGAGAAATTATCTCAGGAGAAAGTTTTTCAGGGCGCTAAAGAGGACGAGCTTTTCTGGAGAGAAAGCGTGACTGCTCCGATAGAACAAACGCTGCGGCTGCTTGAAGAACCGAAAAAAGAAATCAAACTTCAGGTAAAAGAGAAGGATCTCAGCATGGCGGATGTTTTGGAGCGGAGCATCCGGGAAAAAGCCGAAGAGCGATGGAAGGCCATTGAGACCGAGCGCAACCAGTCCAAAGCAGTTTTAACACCGGAAAACAGAAAGGTATTCGACGTCCTGTTTGAAGCTTATGTTGCGACCGAAGAACTTCAAAAGCACCCTAGATTGCAGAAGGCGCTGGAAAAACAACTTCTCAGTGTCTTTGTAGCGGCCCAAAAAAAAGGTATTACCGTCGGACTTAATGAATATTCAATGGACGCGCCGAGCAGAAATCAAACGATCATTCAGGTCAAGCAGCCCGCCCGCGACCGGGAAAAACAATAAGAACAGGAGGAGAAGATGGCAATCAGTTTTAAAGAACAAATTGACAACTTCAGCAACGATTTTTATATCAACACGGCCTACATTCCCTACATCGTCAACGGGCCGGATTGCGCAGACGGTTTGTCTGCGGATGAATTGAAAAAGATTGATGACTTCCTCGATAAATGGTCATATGTCGATTGTTCGGAGGCAATGCTCGATTCACCGGACTTCGGTGAATGCCATATCTGCGGTATGCAAGCAGCGGTGACTAAGGCCACTTTTATCAATAAAGAGGCTGTCCGGGAAGAAGAGCAGCGAAGAGAAACCGATGAGAAGCTATCGGAGCTTTCCTCGGAAAATGCCGAAACCTTTAAACAAGTCTATGAATCCCACGTTTCGCGTCCCGAATTTAAAGAGCATCCGCGCATGAGAGAAATCTTCAGGGCAAAACTCGCCGATGTTTTTGTGGACGCAGAGCGCCGAGGAATTGTTTTAAAGCCCGAGGAACGCGCCATTGATTCAAATCTCAACAAACCTAACAAGAACGACATGGAGAGATAGCATGGCCCAATTATTGCCCGAACAACTCGAATTTGATTTTTTTGCTCCTCCTGCCCCGGAAAAACTCAAGCAGTCTGAGAACAAGGCTAAATCAACTGCATTCAAAGACACAGACATTTTGAAATTTCAATTAAATAAAGACGGCAGCCGTAAACTCGAGGATTTCGGAGAGGACCTTAACAACACGAGAAAAGGAAGGTCGGTTCACAAAAAAGGCGACCCTTATCAATTTCTCACTGCATCTCAGGATGAGATTGAAGAACGACTGGCTACAGAGTCGCTGGATAGAGTCTGGCCTAAAGAGGCCGTTTTCGATCTGCACAAACAAAACCCAAAAGCAGCGGCTTGTCTTTGGATTGTCAGAGCTTCATTGAACGGACGGCGCCCCCCGAAAAGTTCCAGCAAATACGGGCGTTATAAGTACATTGCTTCGACCGCTATTGCCCTGCATCGTCAGGTTGTAACCGGAAAACTTGCCCCGGAAGCAGAAGTCGAAGCCTTTGATCGTTTTTATGAAGCACGGGATAAATATGAAATCTTCTCCCACATTTCTCCGAAGTATTGGCCTTTTATCAGTGCAAACAGCATCGGAGACGCAGCCAATATGTGTCGATGGAATAACCTCGAACTCTCGGACGGTTCCGACATCAATTCTTACCGCTTCCAATGCACTTTTCCGGGAAGCATGGACAGCGAACATTTATGTTTAAAAAACTCCGACGGTAAACTTTATCCCTACTATGCGATAGCAGTCGGCAACAGCGAGAAAGAATTTGAGGCAAATATTGAAAAGCAGCTTAATGCAACTTTCGGAAAACTGCTTAAAGCACCGGGCCAAGCCGAAAAAACTCTGGAATCCAAGCCCAAACCTGAATTACCCGTAAAGCTCTACGGACGCGGTATCAGTAAGACTCATACTTACGAGGTGTACGGCAAATCCGGCTCGATTGAGTTTCAGCTTACTGACAAGATTGCTTTTGAATCCGATGACGCTTTCTGGAAGTATGTTAATGAACACAGAGGGGAGCTGGAAGGAAAATACCGGGCTTTCAGAGAAGAATTTTCGAGAAGCGAAAAGGATTGGAGAAGCGGAAACCCGATCAGAGATCGAGTGGGGCCGGATTACCGTCAAGGGAAGGACGCCACACCGGAAATGTTTCAAGAGACCTTCGGATTCCGAGGTGTTGAGTTCGGAAACTGGGTCAAACAAGGAAAAAACGGCAGGGAACGGCAATGGATGCTCAACAATGCTTATGACTCCCTCATGGATCTCTCAAAGATATTGGACATTCCTCCGAAGGCCGTTGCTTTGGACGGTGGTTTAGGGCTTGCCTTCGGCTCTCGCGGTCACGGAGCAGCTTCGGCGCATTATGAAGTGGCGAATCGCGTTATCAATCTCACCAAAACCAAAGGCTACTCAAGCCTTGCGCATGAGTGGTTTCATGCGCTCGATCACTATTTGATGAGAACAAATTACCAAGAAATTCAAGACCCGGAAAGGCGCTACTTGAGCCAGCAGGTCGATTCCTCAATAACTGTTCAGCTAACGGAAGACGCAAAAAAAGAAATTTTCAAGCGTGCCGAGCCAGTTTACCGTTCTGCAAAATGGATTCCGGCCCAAGTGGAGTATTTAATAAAAAACGATTCAAAAAACTTTGAGGCCGCGATTAAATGCGCACAAGGTGATACCGATTCCTTCAGTATTGAAGTGAATTATCAGGAGCGCACGAACTCAGCCAACAAGAAGATGATGTTTGAGTTCACCCGAAAAGACATTAACGTTAAAGAAGTCGGCCAAAACAATGTTATCCGCTTCCCGCTGCATGATGCATGGGCCGAAACCATCAATGCCATCCGGGAGAGCGATATGCACAAACGTATGACGCGTAAGAGCGACTATTGGCATTCCAAAGCTGAGGAAGCCGCCCGCAGCTTTGAGGGTTTTGTCGAGCTGCGCTGCAAGGAAATCGGCATAACAAACGACTTCCTTACAAACGGCGCCTACACTGAAAAAACTCTCGGCAAAGAAGGTTTTTATCCTTACTTAGACGGAAAAGACGTTGAGAAAGTAACGAACGGATTCAAGAGAATTTTCAAGGTTATTAAAACCAAAGAAACGGATAAAGGCGTGGCTCTTTTCTCCAAGGCCAATCAGGAAAGCCTGAAGACACCCAAGGCCGAGATCCGAGAGGCCTTAATTAAAGCGTTCGGAAAAGAAGGTCTCGTTAATCTCGTCAACAACAACCGCTTTTACTTGGCGCAAACGGAGTACGAAGCACTGACCGTTGCTTCGATAGAACAGGAAAAAAAGCAGGGATTCTCGACTATTGCGCTGCCCCAAGATCCGACACGGATTCTCGGATTCCACGACAAAGTAAATCACCGGACATTTCTCATTGCCGACAACCTCAAACCGGAGACCGCTTGCGCGGTGATGCTGCATGAGGTCGGCGTTCACATGGCTGCCGATTCCACTCTAAGAGCAAAGACCCGGAAGCTGATTGATACGGCTGTAAATCTCTATGAAACGGGATTAAAAACTGAAGACACTCTGATGAAGACCGTTAAAAACCGCCTTCAGGAAAGCAGAATCTCCCGCAGTTCCTTTGATTACCGGGAAGAAGTCTGCGGATATCTTGTCGAAGAAGCGGCAAAAGCTCAGGCCCGAGCTCCGGCTGTCGTCCGATGGTTTAACGACGTTAAATCTACAGTCAACGTCTGGTTGGTCGAGCACGGCGTCAGAGATACCAGCAAGCTCTCAGCGCTCGATCTCGCGACGATAGCCAAATCTAACGTCAAAGAAATCTCGAAGATGCCGCAGGAGCATGAACTAAGTCCGAAAGGCCGCGAGATTCTTGCAAAGCACGTTCAGGCTTTGTCGTCTAAGTATTCAAAGCTTTCGGATGCTGAAGCTGAAATCAAGGGACTCTACAAACGATTTACCGAACTGGAACAAGTCGGAAAACCGCTACCGGAAGTTCCGAAAGCGAAAAAGACAAAAGAACCTGAGAGATAGGGGGAAAAACATACACCTGAAAACAGCTGACCTAAAGGGCTCTATGCAACATCCCCGCTGCGAGGATCTACACTGCGGGGATGTTTTAACAGAGTGATTGACACCTATCGATTAAGATCTAATGATCTGTCAGTTTTTTTAGCCTCCTCTTTTGGGAGAATTTTTTGGAAGTCACCATCTAGTTTTTGCAACGCATTTGATATTGTGGCAACGTTGTCTTTTGCCCAATTAAGCTGAGACTGAATGGATTTCTCCATACTTGCAAGATTCTTATTAAGTTCGGCCGGTTGCGGACCTCCTGTAGTTTTGCGATTTTGAATAATTTTGACGGGATTCAACGTATCCTTAAATTGACTTTCGGGCATTGGACACAGTGGATTACCTTGCGGGTATTCCTTCTTAATTACTTCAGCATAGATTCGTTTTACCTCAGAATAGGGAAAATCTGCCGGCTTAATACCGTTCGCTTTGGCGTAACTAACAATTTCACTTGCAATATGGTGGCCTACTCTAAAAGGTAATTTATAGTCACGCATGAAAACGTCAGCTACTTCCTGACTAGCAGTCCAGTCCGAATTCAACTCTTCCAAAGCACGTTCGGGATTGATTTTTAAAGCAGCGATTACTCGCCTAACCTGACTTAACATAGCAAGGGTTTCTTTCACTCGGCCGGATGTGTCTTCAACATTACGAGCATCGCTCATACCCGGAATGATATTGTGCGCAAGCCAAACAGCCTGTTGCGCATCCGAAATGACACGACTAGCGTTTGTACGGGTACGGATCATCAGTCCCGGATTACGTTTCTGTGGCATTGCCGATGAAACATAAGTATTCTCTCCACCCTCTTGCAGTAATATCCACGGCCTTGGCTGAGCGTACTGCACACTCAAGTCCTGTATAAAGGTTCCAACGTGAAGTGCAATGCTCGTTAAAATTGAAGAGAACTCGACTGCGTCATCGTTGGACTTAAACTGGCCCGCGTCATAGGCATTTTCAACCGGGGCTTTAAAACCCAAGTAATGAGCCATTCTTTCACGATTTAGCGGCCAACTTGTGCCGTTAAGTACAGTAGTACCCATAGCACAGTAATTTAAGCGATCATAAAAATTTTCAATTCTTTCTGCGTCTCTTCTGAAGGCAGAAAGCAAACCAAGAAGATAATGTGCGTAACTGTTAGGTTGAGCCGCAACGCCATTTGTGTAATTTGGAACAATCGTATTTTTATTTTTCTCTGCAAGGTTAAGCAGAGACTGCATCGTATTGCTCAAAGAAACCATCAGTTCCAGAGCTTCATCTCTTAAAATGGCTGCGCGATAGGTAGCGTGCATATCTTGGCTCGATCTTCCGATATGAAGCATGGTGACATCCATTCCGGCAGCTTTGATAAGGAGCGGCTCGAAAGCGATAACTTTCTTCGGACGTTTTGCGCCGGGTTTACTCCCGTTTGTTATAACCTCTTCGATGCCTCTGGCTATTTTCGGTGTCACGGCTTTATCCAGTAAACCTTCTTCACTGTTAATTACAGCAGTAGCCTTATTCATTTCGCCAAGCCAAAAGAATTCATCTCGTTCTGCTGCGTTTGCGGCTAATGAAAATAAAGCGCAAAAAACAATTGCGAAAGATTTTCTTAATTTCATAATTCCTCCTGAAAGTAACAGTTTGAATATAACTATCCAAAAAAAAATCTTGTCGCTAATTTTCATTTTTTAAAATTGGGTGGGGATAATATGAAAATAATTAATATGTTTTGTTTTTTCTTAATTTGGATTTCTTGTGAACCCCTTCAATGATATTGAGACTTGGCAGACTCTTCTTTGCTTATCGGAAGGGAGACAACTCAATCAAATCGCTCATGAGAATGAGATCAGTCTTGCTGCGCTCATCCGAAGAATTCGTACCATTGAAAATACATGGGGTGTGAAGTTGCTTTCGACGAATAGACCAATTCGTCTTACCTCAGCAGCAGTCAATTTTTTGCCGGAAATCCGAACATTATGTGAGAGCCACAGGAAACTACAACACCGCTTTGAGACAGCTAAAGATTATCACTCCAGTCTCTCCGGCCAGATCCGTTTTGCAGTCGCTGCTGGTTCTCTCGGTAGCCAGAATACCCATCGCTTGCTGATGGAATTTTCAACCCAGCATAAAGGAATCGAATTTCAGACAGAAATAGGACCTAATCTCAATAAAGTCCTAAACGGGACATGCGATGTTTCGACATTCACCGGTAATTTAGAGCTAAGCGGATTGGAAGCGATTCCGAGAGGACGGGCGAAATATTTTGCACTTGCTTCTCCCTCCTACATAAAAAAATTTGGTTATCCACATCATCCTTCAGAGCTCTCACAACATTTCTGTGCTGTTTTTTGCGGAGCTTCTAGAGCCCGTACAGAATACCTACAGAAAGCCAAAGAAAAAAGAATAGTGACCTACGGCAAAACAGTTACTTCGACTGATGTTTTATTTCTTAAGCATATTGTTCTTCAAGGAGAGGCCTTAATCGTAGACTTACCGGTAGGCCACTGCGCAAAAGAAATTAAACTAGGTCATTTGGTACCGGTTTTAGACGGGTGGCACCGGAATTCTGAACCACTATGGATCGTAACATCAGAAAATAAATGGAAAGATCCAAAAATACGCATTTTTATGAAATGGTACGCGACGGCTTGGTCCGAAATGCTCCAAAAAGCCGAGGATTCTTTGCGAAATTGTCTGAACGACGTGTTCATTGAAGAAATTCTTGATTCAACACCTTAGAATAACCCCGGCTAAATATTTGCTTCTATATGCTTCTTTTTTTCAGAAGTGGTCTAGCCGCTTAGCCAAACGGCTCGGCTAAGAAGCCCCTGTTTGATGGCTTTATTTCAAATTTAATGAATTTACTTTTTCGCTATGATTTGCTGTGTGGAGGTTTACGGCATCTACAAAATCAACAGTCAAAAGATTAAAAGAACAAACAAGACTGGGCGTCCGTCCGGGAACACCCGGCCCAAGAGGTTGCTAGAGCTAAAAGGCTAAAGGCTCAGCACGTTGTAAAACCGGTCAACCGACCAACGAACGCCTCATAGAAAGGTGTGGCCGGAATAAACAAGCAGATTACAAGTAGAACAGGCAGCAATAGATAAACAAAAAGATCGGAGAAAGGCATAAAAGCAGAAAGGCCCACCAGAAGAGAAGAAGGACAAGCTGCAAGCAGTAGACCGCAAGAAAGGGTGTTAGCTTACAGAATGCTAAAAGCCAGCCGTCATCCTTTTCTAAAAACGGAGGCCACCACGGGATAAGCAACATCATCGTGAGACTGAGACCGTCGCCGGAACCAGTCCTATTTCTCCCGCTTTTGCACACTTCGTAGGCTCCCGCCATTTGAGCAGGAGTCAGACCGGAACCTCCACCAAAAATGCCTAACATTTAAACCTCCCTCTCTATAAATAATATTTTAAGTCTTGAGGGCTAGTAAAAGCCGGAGCCGGTTCATCCCCGCTTGCGCTGGGTACTACTCAAACTTGGGATTAGCTTGCGTTCCGCCGATTTATTCGGTGCCAAGGAGTCAGGTGCATGATTGTCTCCTGACCTTGATGCTTCGGTTACACCAAACTCTTGACCCCAGCCGGTCGGAAAAAAACAAACCGAATCCAACCCGGAAAACACGCACGAGTCCTTAGGCAATTTCGGATCATACCTGAATCAGCAGCTGTAAGTTCCCGTATTGCCGTTTTTGCTACAATAAACGGGTGAGTCTGCAAGTGTCCCGCCAAAACATTTGCTCGGTTCAACATAATGACTTCAAATCCCAATTTGGCGGAAGACGATACAACCCCGGCGAAGCGTTCGTGCCTTTTAGAAAATTCGTGGAAATTCGGACCTACAAGGTTTGCTGTTTCTGAGAAAATCCAAATCATCCGGCTCTCTGAAACCGATCCGATTTCCAATAAAAAAGACGCTATCAATAAACTGGTCGATGCGCTGGGAAATGGCGTAGTCAATCAGGACACAGGTTTCTTATTGCAAAGCTCTAGAAGTGACGCTAAGAAAACATTATTCAGAAAAGACATCGACTCTCCGATTGTAAGGTGTATTTATTCTCAGGCACGAGATTTAGCACAAAAGTCTGTCCTAATTGAATCCCACGGTGACATTCTTCATGACAATACTCAAGTGCAGGCTATCCATATTTTTGCCGCCGGAGCCTTGGTTGAGAACAGATTGTTCCGAGTTGAGCTGACCGTCAGAGATTATGTTGAAACCGATCATGAAAGAAAAATGGTTCACTCAATAGACGGTGTTGAAATAAAAGAAGTAGATAAAAACAAGGCATCCGTCTGGGAACCCCCGGCCCAAGTGTTTCCTGAAAAAAACCTCTTGCAAAAAACCGGTCAACCAACCAACGGATGCCACGCTCATATTTTAAAAGAAATTAAAGAAAATATCACTATTGAACAACTTTTACACTCTTACATCCGCGCTGACGGAAAGGCATATTTTGAGGCAGTTGACACAGAAGAATACGGCTCCGACGGTGTTTATCAGAGTTTGGTCAGAAGAAAGTATGTAGCCTCCAAATTGACGGATCTTCTTACCGGTTTGCAAAGAAAGAATGGAATTGCCGTATCGGATTCGGCAAAAAAAGAAATTTACATTCAAATTGAGAAAGTATCTGAACCATTCTGGAAATCCTCGGATCAGCTTTCCATTGATTTTCAAAGTTTGAAAAAAATACTTCTTAGCAAAGATTTCGATAAGAACGTTCTTTTGAAAAACTTTATTAAAACCCAGCGAAATCGAATTTTGGGAGGAACCAATGAGCTCTCCCGTTGAAAAAGACCTGACGGTTCGTGTGCAACTCCAAAAAGGACTGCAAAAGTATCTTGACCGCAGCGATATAACGGAAATTGCCGTGAATCGCCCCGGCTTCGTGTGGGTTGAGGAGTCCTCCGGGTGGCGATGCTATGAAGACAAAAATTTCACCTACGATTACCTTGCCAAGCTCGGAAACGTCTGCGCTGTTTACGGAGGAGAGAATAAAACGCTCGACTCCGCTCATCCGGTGCTCTCCGTGGAACTCCCGGACGGTGAACGTGCCCAGTTCGTGATGCCTCCGGCGTGCAAGAACGGGACCATCAGCCTTACGGTCAGAAAAATCTCGAAGCACGTTATCGGACTGGATTCTTACATTCAGAACGGATATTTCTCGCACATCCGCCCCAAAGACTCTCTTAACCCGATAAACGAAGAGTTATCTGCGCTTTACGAGGAGGCTTTTGACGACACTAAAACGCCGGATGCCCTCAACCTTCTCCGGGCAGAATTTTTAAAGCGCTGCGTGGAAACCGGCAAAACAATAGTTATTGCCGGAGAAACCGGTTCAGGTAAGACTACGTTTATGAAAGCTTTGATGCAGCATATTCCGACGGATCAGAGAATTATTACGATTGAAGACGTACCTGAGCTTCTTTACGGACTCCCAAAGCACGAAAACCAAGTCAACCTCTTCTACCCGTCTGAAGCAACGGATAAATCAACGGTAACCGCTGCAAGCCTCATGCGTTCGTGTCTCAGAATGAAGCCCGACCGTATTCTGCTTGCCGAGCTGCGCGGGGGAGAGACTTTCGACTTTCTGAATGTGTGCCTTTCCGGGCATTCAGGTTCAATTACAAGCTGCCACGCCGGAAGCTGCGGACAGGTTTTTGACTATTTGGCGCTCAAAGTTCTTCAGTCTTCAACGGGACGCGAGCTGCCTTATGCGGTTATTCAGCAGCTTTTGCATCAGGTCATTGACGTGATAGTTCACGTCCACCGAAACAGAACTTTCGGACGTCATATCACTGAGCTTTTCTTCAACCCTCATACTGAGGAGACAAAGAATGAAAGCCTCTAAGACGCTTCTGAAAATCCTCTTTGTTGTTATCGCAGCCCTGCTTTGCGCGCTGGTCATTCTTTTTATCAGCAGTTTCGTATTCATGCGGATTTTCAATCTTCCGCTGGAAGCGTGCCGCCCGTGGACGATCATCCAATACTTTATGATGTACCGCCACGCTCCCGACAAAGCGGTGCGCCTTGCCGTTCACGGGTGCCTTTTTCTGCCGTGGATTGCGCTGGTCGGTGTCGGCATTGCAATCGTGATTAATCGAGACAAACGTGCTCTGCACGGGGCGGCAAGATTTGCCAATCTTGGCGAAGTGAGACAATCCGGCCTGATTGATCCTCCGGGCGGTCTTGATAAAACCATTCTGGTCGGAAAGTACAAAAACAACTATCTGACCTATGCCGGATACCAGTTTGTTCTGCTTGCTGCGCCTACCCGAAGCGGTAAGGGCGTCGGTATTGTTGTTCCGAATTGCCTCAACTATTCCGATTCTCTGGTCGTTCTCGATATTAAAGGTGAAAACTTTGATATCACGTCAGGTTTCAGAAAAGCGTGCGGACAGGAAGTCTATTTGTTTTCGCCTTATGCGGATGACGAAAAAACCCATCGCTACAACCCGCTGGATTACATCAGCAGCAGCCCTGCCGAACGGCTCGGCGACATTGATGCCATCGGTCAGGCGCTTTATTCGGGTGAAAACAACAACGACAAGTTTTGGAGTGAAAATGCCAAAGACTTTTTTCGCGGCGTAACTCTGTTCGTTCTGGAAACACCCGGACTGCCCCATACTCTGGGAGAAATTCTCAGGCAGGCTTCGGGCAAAGGAAAGCCGGTTAAAGAACACCTCCTCGGAAAACTAAAAGAGGCTCAGGATGCCGGTCATCCCTACTCGAACAACTGCGTTGATGCGCTCAATCGCGTCTTGAGCAACTCGGACAATACTCTTGCCGGTATTATCGCGACGTTCAATACTGCGCTTTTGTCCTTCCAGAATCCGAAGGTGGATTTGGCAACGAGCGCCTCGGACTTCGATTTGAGAGAAGTCCGGCGCAGACGAATGAGCATTTATTTCAAGATCGAGCCTACAAAACTCAAAGACGCCCGGGTGCTCATCAACCTCTTCTTCGATCAGCTCTTAAACCTGAATACCCGGAAACTGCCGTCTCAGGACAAAACGCTCAAGTACCAATGTCTTGTACTTTTAGACGAGATGACATCCATCGGCACAGTCAACATGATTAAACAGGCTGTTTCCTATATGGCCGGTTACAACATGAGACTCTTGACCATCATTCAAAACAAGTCGCAGCTTGAGGATGTTTACGGCAAAGCCGGTGCCGTAACGCTTTTGTCGAACCATGCTTTGATGATTATGTATGCCCCGAGCCCGGCCACCCAATCGGATGCGAATGAATATTCGGAAATGCTGGGATATGAGACCGTCAAATCAAAGTCCAAGTCCCACAGCAAGGGCGGCAACTCCACCAGTGAATCCGATCAGAAGCGCGCCCTGATGCTTCCGCAGGAAATCCGGGAACTCGGCAAAGACAATGAGATCGTAACGCTTGAAAATACCAAGCCCATTTTCTGTCAGAAGATTAAGTATTACCTCGATCCAGCTTTTAGGGAAAGAGCGAATTGGGCGGTTCCCGAGATTCCGCAGCAGGACGTTGAACTTTTCGTTGCACAAATGGAGCAGCGGATAAAAACCGCCTCAGCAGCCGACTTAAATGAAACGAATGCTGCAAGCCGTATAGTCACCGGTAATACCGAACTACCGGACGATATGAAATCGGTACCTGACAACCAGTGGTCCGAAGATCAGGTTAATTGCTACATTGAAAATCTGATCTCCAACGAGATTGTCAAAAAGTCGATTTCCAATTTTGATGCTCTTGATGGGATCAGCGCAGCTTCTGCATCGGCTCAGACCGACGTTCTGCGTCAAATGAATAGTGCCGCAGCACCCGGCACCGAAAACGCCCGGCAGATTTTGTCCGACTTGACTGAAGAAGAAGCAAACGTCAGCCCAACCTCGGAAAGCAGCAATGAAGACGAAACCTCCGAAAGCTCGGAAGAATCCGATACCGCACTTTTGGCTTCTCTTGAAGAATTTTCCGATGAGTCTGATTCGGAAAACAGGGTTGAATCCATTGCCATTCACGCGGACATAGAAGAAACGCATTTAAGTGAAATAACCGAGCCGGACACGGAGCCGGAAGAGACCTCTGCGGCGACGCAAAACGTTACGGACATTACTGCCAACATCACAGCAGATGTCACTGCCGACTGGGACGAAAAACGCTGTGCGGACTTTGCGGCCTCTTTGATTTCACAAATCAAGCTACAGATGAAAGAACAAAAAGTTTCCGACGCGTCCGTTCAGGAAGCTTTTCCGGTTGAACAAAAAACCGAACCTACCGGCAGCGAAACTCCTATGCCCAAGGACGAAGGTGACAAACAGAAAGAATACTTCAGACACGTACAAAAAATTAGAAACGCTTATCGGAAAGTCGCGAAGAATCCGCTTGCTTCGCGAAGAAAAATTTCCTAACAAAAGCGGGCAGCAACTCTTAAAGGAGAAAAAATGACTGAATACAAAGCCTTCAGCAATACCGTCGTTGTTTTCAAAGAACCAACGGTTTCGCAAATCGTTCCAAAATCCGGCCCCAATGCCGGTAAAGAAACATCCGTCTTGGAGTTCAAAGCCTATAAGCCTCATTTCGTAAAGCAAAAAGACGGCTCCTTTCAACAGGACAAAGACGGGACGGAGTTTTTCAGTGTCCGTTACTACGGCAAAGAAAGTTCGGCAAAAAGAATGGCAGCGGGCATCAAAGAAGGAATGATGCTCGAAGTTCGTGGGGATGTCTCAACTCGTGAATTTACCGGCAAGAACGGAAAACAGATGCAGGAGAACGTTTTGACTGCAAAAGGACTTGCTGTTTCTTTGAATCAACCCGGTCTGACGATTGATTATTGTCGTCCCAAAGCAAAAGAGCCGGAAGCTGAACGCTAAAGAGCTCTGAGTATAAGACCGTCCGTTAAAGCGGACGGCTCCGAGGAACCACCATGAAAACAACCAACCGAGAAACCATAAAACTCACCGTAAATATTCTCATCAGGAAATTTTGCGAAGACAAAGCCGCCAAAAATTTTTCCATGGGTAAACAGGAAGCCGAGGACTACGGCGCTTGTGAAGAAACTTCTTTGCGCGAAGAGGATAAGGACAAACTTTTTGAAGATTTCGCACTGGATTGTTTCACACGACCGAGCTTTTCCAATAACAGGGAGCGGCTATGAACGAAAAATACAATGCATACGTTCGATCCGTCGCCGATTACTTCATTGAAGAGATGAAAAAAGGAACGGCACCGTGGCAGCAAGACTGGGATAACGTCGTGCCTGTCAGTGCCGTTACTGATGCTCCTTACCGGGGTACCAATGCGCTGCTGCTGATGGCTGTCAGAATGAGTCAAGGGTACGGAGACAATCGTTGGCTCACGTTTCGTCAGGTACAGGAGCTCGGCGGGAAAGTAAAAAAGGGAGAACACGGCACCAAGTGCATCTTCTGGAAACACTTAGTGGAAAAGGACGAAAAAGATGAGGATAAAACGGTAGAACGCCTCATTCCCTGTCCGTTTGTCGTTTTTAATTCCGAGCAATGTGAAAATCTGAATCTCAAGAAATTTGAGACATCGGTACACAAATGGACTCCGTTGGAAGCTGCAGAACGTATTCTTGACAAGTCAGGCGCCAAGATCGAAGAGATAGAACAAAACCAGTCCTACTATGTTCCGGCTTTGGACAAGATCGTTCTTCCGCT
This sequence comes from Parasutterella sp., assembly GCF_057870745.1. Taxonomy (NCBI): domain Bacteria; kingdom Pseudomonadati; phylum Pseudomonadota; class Betaproteobacteria; order Burkholderiales; family Sutterellaceae; genus Parasutterella; species Parasutterella sp. The sequence goes on from NZ_DBMALT010000009.1 coordinate 38,748, forward strand.
GAGAACTCAATTCAAAGATGCAGAAGGTTTTTATGCCACGGCACTGCATGAACTGGGACATTGGACGGGTCACAGCTCCCGCCTTAACAGGCCGATACTGAATAAGTTCGGAACCCCGGATTACGCCAGAGAAGAACTTCGGGCTGAAATTTCTTCAATGATGGTGTGCAGCGGATTAGGCATCAAACACAAGGCCCAGAACAGCGCTTCCTACGTGAACAACTGGATCGAGGTACTTAAAAAAGATCCTAAAGAATTATTCCGGGCGTGTGCTGACGCCGAAAAAATTAAGGATTATTTATTCGGCATTGATAAATCTTTAGGACTGACGGCAGAGCCTCCGGTAAAGGAAGATAAAAGTCCGGACTACAAAGAAGCTAAGGCCGCCCTTCAGACAGCAGCTCTACAGACTTACAAGGATTTACCCAATTATCAACAGAAATATATTCAGAGTTCGATGCTGAATTATCTGACGCAGCCGTTATCCAATCCGTACCAATTTCAAAAACCATCACAAAAAATCAGAACCATTGATATTGAAAGGTAGTCGCTATGCAATTATGGATTGCGGAAAAACCCTCTGTTGCCAAAGCTATTTGTGCAGAGTTGGGAATTGTAAAAAAGGGAGCCGGTTTTAACGAATGCAACGGCGGCAATACCGTCACTTGGTGCTTCGGCCACCTTTTGGAACAGGCGGGCCCCGATGCTTACACACCTGATGACGTTCCAGTCACCAAGAAAGGCGGAAAAATTTGGCGTATGCAGGATTTGCCGATCTTCCCTTCAGTATGGAAACTCAACGTAAAACCGGACAGAGGCGTCAAGGCTCAGCTCAAAACAATAAAATTACTTTTGGGTAAATGCGACAGCATTGTTAATTGCGGCGACCCGGACAGAGAGGGTCAGCTCCTTGTTGATGAGATCTTGGAGTTTTACAAATGCCGAAAACCCGTCAGTCGTTTTTGGGTTTCCGCACAAGATCCGGCGTCCATTAAAAAAGGCTTGAAATCTCTTAAGCCGAATAGCCAATTTCAGGGAATGAAGCTTGCAGCGCTCGGCCGATCCAGAGCCGATTGGCTGCTGGGAATGAATCTGACCCGGGTTTTAACGCTTACTCACGGAGCTAAGGAAAGGAAACTCATTGCCGTGGGGCGCGTCCAAACTCCTACGCTTGCCTTAGTAGCCGAAAGAGACAAAACAATTAAAAATTTTAAGGCTGTCCCTTATTTTGTTTTAAAAGCTGAAGTTTCCTCCGGGCGCGGCAGTTTTACAGCGCTCTGGAAACCGTCGGACGTTCAGAAAGGTTTGGACTCTGAAGGCCGACTGGTGAATCCGGCAGTCGCAAAGAGTTTGTCAGACAAGCTCAAACCGATAAAAACGGCGGTTGTCAGAAAGACGGAAACCGTGCCCAAAAAGCTGGCTCAGCCCCGGGCCTTTTCGCTCGCGGACATTCAGCTAGAAGCAAGCAACAAATACGGTTTTTCTGCTCAGGAAACACTGGATACCTGTCAAAGTCTGTATGAAATTCATAAAGCAGCAAGCTATCCCAGAAGCGATTGTCAATACTTGCCGGAATCTCAGTTTAGTGACGCGCCTAAAGTCCTTGCAGCCATTGCGAAAACTTGCCCCAAGCTGAAGGAGTTGGTCTTAAAAGCCGATCCGACTGTTAAGTCTCAAACTTGGAACGATAAGAAGATAACTGCTCACCACGGAATTATCCCGACGCAGCTGCCGGTTGACTGGACGGCATTAAGCGATAAGGAACAAAAGATTTATGAACTGATCGGACGCCGATATTTGGCTCAATTTTTCCCGATTCATCAATTTAATTCTTGCTCCATCGACTTGGAACTAGGAGGTGAGACGTTCATCGGCAAAGGAAAAAACGTTACCGCGCTTGGCTGGAAAGTCGTTTACCAAAATCAAGCTGACCCGGACAACGATAAAACCGAATTCGATCAGATTCTTCCTTCTGTAAAAAACGGAGACATTCTGAAAGTCCTAAAGACTGAAACGAAAAACGAACTTACCAAGCCGCCAGCCTATTTCACCGAGGGTACTCTGATTGCAGCTATGGAAAAAATTCATACTGTAGTGGACAACCCGGAATATAAAAAATATCTGAAGGAGGGCGACGGGATCGGCACACCGGCAACCAGAGCAGCGATTATCAGCGAACTGAAAAGAAAAGGTTATTTGGAGACGAAAGGCAAAAAAATCTGCGCCTCTTCAGACGGAATTGAATTGCTGAAGCTCGTGCCCGAGCTCGTCCGCAACCCGATCCTTACGGCTGTCTTTGAAAGAAAACTTAGGGACGTGGAGTCCGGCAAAAGCACTTTGAGTTCCTTTATTGAAAGCCAGCAAAAATTCATTTTGCAGGAAATCAATAAGGCAAAGGTAATTAATAATGGCCTCCAATAAGAATCCGTTTCTTGACGATCTTTTTCCTGATCCGATGCGTGCCCGAAAAGCACGCATTTTCAAAGGGTTTGAGAAAGTTTCAAACACAGCAGCCTTCAGATTTTCAGCCCTTAGCTCCAAGGTTAAAGCCGAAGGTGTTGTCGATAGGCGCGCCGAGGTCATGTTTCGTTTCGGACAGGCAAACATAAAAAGTTATCTTCACACGATAAAAGCAGCCGATTACATTGCGCGAAACGGAGACATTGAACTGATCGACCAGAGCGGAAACTGTTTGCAGGGAAAAGCGGAATATCGAAAAGTTCTCTATGAGTGGAAGCTGCTTTCAGAAATGGGAGACGGAACATCTAAAAGAGGCCACGCCAGAAGAGTCATACTTTCGATGCCCGCCGGAACTGACGAAGAAAAATTCAAGAGAGCTTGCAGTCAATGGGCCGAGGATATGCTTGACGGATACGACTATCTGCTGGCTTTCCATTTGCCCGGGAACGATAAAAAAACTACTCAGCCCCACTGTCACGTTCTTCTTCGTACAAAAAACCGAGAGGGCAAAAGGATTCATCTGGCAAACGACGAGCTTTCGGCAATGCGTGAGCATTTTGCCGCTTGTCTCCTTAAAAACGGCATCGAAGCCAATGCGACCCGGAGGTGGTCAAGAGGAAAGACACAACAGGGAATTTCTCAGGCGGAGCACCATGTTTTAAATAATCGCCGAATGTCTGAACAAGATCGAGCTCGAGTCTATGCCATAGCCAAAAAGCGAGAACTTTTGAAACGGCAGCAAGCTCAGGTTGAAAAAGTTCATTCTGCCTTTAGGGATGGAAAAACAATACCGGACTCCCCCTCCATTCAAAAAACTAAAAAAACGCGAAAGACAGTTGCTTATTTAGCTGAACAAGCGTCGAGGAAACTTCTTGATTCTTCCTATGCCGAGGAGCAGCACCTCGGCAGAAAAATGCAGGATTATTACTCTAAGCTCGAACCTGTAGAGAGCGCCGAGCAGAAAACACTGCGTCAGCTAAATGAGGTAAAACAGCAGCAAATTAAGCGGATGCAAGCCATGCGTAAACGGCTGAAGAAAGGTTCTCAAAATCTTGAAAAGTAGGCGTCAGCCGAAAACTTCCAGATTCTTGCAAACTTTTTCCCGGCTGGTTTCCGAACGAAAGTCATAGCGGGCGGTAGTCGCAACCGACGTATGCCCCATCGCTCTTTGCAGAATAAAAAGATCACAGCCCTGTTCCAGCATCCGGGTCGCAAAAGTTCGGCGCAAGTCATGAGGGCGCACTTTACCGATAAGTGCTAATTCAGCTCTCTTTTGAAGAATCCTGTAGATGGATGAGGGCTGCATTTTTCTAAAAATGAACTTACTGTTATCTGCACCGGGACAGATTCGGGGAAAGAAAATACCGTCTTCCAATCCTCGAACCATTAGCCATTCGTCGATAATCCGGTTCAATTTTTTCGGCAAAAAAACGCGACGTTCTTTATTTCCCTTTCCTATAAAACAAAAGGATCTGCCTATGCAATCCCAATTTTTCATTTCCAACTGAACGCATTCAGCCCTTCTCAAGCCGCAGCCGAGCATTAACGCAAATAAAGCCATATCCCGTTTCCCTTGGTTTGTGCCGTCGTCACAAGCCTTAAGGAGCCCTGCGGCTTCCTTGATTGTCAGGCTTCGGCCTTTAGGAAGACGTTCATATTTAACGCCTTTTAATGCTTGGATTTTCAGGTAAGACGACTGAGGCAGCTGATCGAGGGTCCATGCCTCCTTTGCTACGGTTTTGAATGCTGTCAGGTAGAGATTCTGGGTCGATCCGCAGCAACCCTGAGCCGACAATTTCTTTTGGATTTCGGTCCAATGAGTGCGCTTCAATTTTGACCAGTCCGCAGACTCAATATCTTTTGCGCCTAAGATATTGGCAATGTGCTTCAAGCAATTGGAAATCGTGATAACCGAGCGTGAGGAGCCCAACCTTGAAAGGTAAGCAAGGGCCGGGTTCTTTTTCACGGATGATATTGTGGTATCGGCTGCAATCATTTTCTTCAAAAAGTCCAATGTTAGATAGCAAAGACACGAAAAAACTGTTCTTTGAATGCCTTTGCCAAATCCGCAGCTTGGGTCTGAGTCAAATTGACGCCGGTCACGATGACTTTTCCGCCCGTAAACGAGGCATGATCGGCAAGCGTTTTAGCGACTGTGCCCGGCAAATATTTCTGGAAGAAATCAGTCAGGCTGGCTTTCACTTCTTGGGGAGTCGTCGAACCTAACGCGACGTAATGAAGATCCTGCCGACCGGAATTACCAAGAGAATCGAATACGTCCAAGGCGTTATTCGTTTGGATTGTCCCGGAAGAGGTCAGACGTCCGTTTCCGAATTGGAAACCGTTCTGGAAATTGGCAAAGCCGGAGTTGTTGAGATTCCCGGCAATCGTAAAGCGGTTCGTTTCCGTCCAGTTGCCCCGGTTATTCAGATTTCCGTTGTTGGTAAGGTTTCCTCGGCTGATAACGTCCCCAGTGAGAGTTAAGGTGCCTGTATTATTAAGAGAACCTCCCAAATTGGAATTTCCTATCGAGAGGTTGTCGGAATTAGCCGTCGTGCCGTTGGACTGGTTGAAATTTGTAATAGACAACGTACCTGCGTTGCTTAATGTTCCGTTCTCCTTGTTAATTGTTTCGATGCTGTAATTGCCTTTTTCAACAACAAAGTTCCCTGCTTTCTGAGTAATGAGCGCACGGTTTACCAAGTTTCCACCCGAAAGGATCAACGAGTCTCCGATTGAAAACTTCCCGATTCTCTGTCCGATTACGATGGAATCCGCTGTATTGAGGCTTCCGCCGTTTAAACGCACGGCTCCAGTGAAGTGGTAAGTATTATTCGCGGTTTGTTGAAAAGTTCCCGCTTCTTGGAAGAGATTGCCAAAATTTCCGACAACAGACTGACCGCCCAACATTCTGAAAATACCCCTGTTGCGGATATTTGCGATATTCATTTCAGAATTAAGATTGATGGAGCCGTAGATACCGTCGGAGTTGTTTTGGAAGAACCCACCGGAACCAATAGTAAGTGTGTCGGTAACGGTTACGTGAGCTTCACTAGATGAATTATGGTAGGTAGAGCGATCTCCGACGTTAACGGTTCCGTAAACATTCATATTCCCATTAACAATCAAAGTTCCTTTTGCAGGAGTCGAGCCCTGATTGTTATGTCCGAGAGCCATCCAGCCGTCGTTTGCCACTGTCAGATTGCCGTTGACGGTGAGGGTTATATCAGGGAAAGTTTCTTGACTGCGATTGGTGCAGCCGATATACAAATATTGCGGACCTTGTGATGCGGAATGAGTGAGGTTCCCGTTGACGGTCACATTGTCATAGACTGCGCCGTATTTATTTTGACTTCTGATTTGATTCGTTCCAACTTCTCCGCTTAATACTTCCAGAGCGTTGACGCTGCTTGAGATAAAAAACGGAGCCAAAGCCGAAGAAATAAGCATTGCTTTACCGGCATTCTGGCACGCGCTTGTCATTGCTTCGGAAACGGCAACAAAGCATCCTCGGCGTTTGTTCCACATCTTTTTAAAGATTTTGTTCATATGTTTTCTCCTAGGAAAAGAAACCAAAGGTTTCAATCAGCACTGTCCTAAGACAGCACTGGCGGAAACCTTCGGGGAAAGACGAAAAAACTGTTCTTTGAATGCCTTTGCCAAATCCGCAGCTTGGGTCTGAGTCAAATTGACGCCGGTCACGATGACTTTTCCGCCCGTTAAAGAAACATGACCAACGAGTGACTTGGAAAGTGTGCCGGGCAAATACTTCTGGAAGAAATCCGTCAAGCTAACCTTAACTTCCTGTGGAACGGAAGAGCCAAGGCTGACATAACGTAAGTTTTGCTGTCCTGCTTTGCCGAGAGAATCAAAAATATCAAAAGCATTATTCGTCTGAAGGGTTCCCGAAGAAGTCATGAATCCGCTCTGGATCTGGAACCCGTTCTGGAAATTAATGTTGCCCGTGTTGTGCAGATTGCCGGCAATTGTGAAGCGGTTCGCTTCCGTCCAATTGCCGTTATTCGTCAGCGTTCCGGTGCTTGTAAGATTGCCTTGAGTATTGACGTTTCCAGTCAATGTTAATCTGGCAATGTTTTCAAGAGATCCGCCAAGATTTGAGTTGCCGATGGTTAAAGTACCGGAATTTTTAGTTGACCCTCCGGACTGGTTGAAATTAGTGATAGATAGAGTTCCAAAATTACTTAGAGAACCGTTCTCTTTATTGATGGTGCCAAAAGCATAAGAACCATTGGTTACCGAAACTTGTCCCGCTTTTTGTGTCAGGAGACCCGTTTGATTAAGCGAACCCCCGGCTAAAACGAAGGATCTTCCTATTGAAAAATTGCCTGCTCTCTGGCCGACGGTAATTGGTTGCTGTGTTACTAGAGAGCCGCTGTTCAAAACAAGTTCATCACGGATATAAATATTATTGGTGGAATTTTGGTTAAATGAACCTCCGTTAATGTTAAGACGGCCAATTTCTCCGGAAACATTCATGTTTTTAGATGCGAGATTGAAGTTTCCCCAATTGTTAAGAGTTCCGATGCTAAAACTGCCTGTACCTGAGGTATGGACATCCGTTCCCAGTCCGCTACCAGTTTTATGTCCGGTATTAAAGAACGAACCGTACAAATTCATTGTTCCGCTAACAACCAAGCGAGAAGTTAACGGGACATATTGATAGTTAACAGCTCTGGAGCCGAGGTAAAGCCAACCGGAAACATTTAGGTCTCTGGTTGTTAAAGAAGCATTGACATTACTCGCGCTTCCGTTTCCTACTTGACCGATAGAGACCCACGTTTCAGGGCCAAAAGTTGTTGTGCCGTTGACTACCAAATTGACGTTAGAGAAGTGTTCGTTGTCAGAAACACAGCCGATTAGCAAATCATCACGTGAATCTGTCGTGGTCGTTCTAAGGTTGTAATCAAAATTGCCATTGATCGTTGTATCTTCACTGATAAAGAAGATATGGTTGTACTTATTGGGCAACCGAGAGTCGGCGTCATGGACATTCCCGTTAATAACAACTGCGGCTTGTGAAGATCCAGATAGCAACAGACCAATGGAACCGATGAGTACGGTGGCTTTCCCCGTATTTTGCCTTGCAGCTGTTATCGCTTCGGAAACAGCGACAAAGCATCCTCGGGACTGGTTCCAAATCTTTTTAAAGATTTTGTTCATATGTTTTTTCTCCTAGGAAAAAGAAACTCAAACGTTTCCATCAGCACCGTCCGAAAACGACACTGGTGGAAACGTTCGAGGATTGGAGAAAAAACTGTTCTTTGAATGCCTTTGTTAAATCGGCCGCTTGGGTCTGAGTCAAATTGACGCCGGTCACAATGACTTTTCCTCCCGTAAACGACGCATGATCGGCCAAACTCTTGGCAACGGTTCCCGGCAAATACTTCAGGAAAAAGTCCGTGAGACTTGTTTTGGCTTCTTGCGGAACCGTTGAATTCAGAGCGACATAATGCAGATCCTGCTGACCGGTCGTACCAAGAGAGTCGAATACGTCGAAAGCGTTATTTGTCTGGATTGTCCCTGAAGAGGTCAGGCGTCCGTTTCCGAATTGGAAACCGTTCTGGAAATTAACGCTGCCGGTGTTGTTTAAATTTCCGGCAATCGTGACGCGGTTGGTTTCCGTCCAGCTGCCGCGATTGTTCAGATTTCCGTTGTTGGTTAAATTTCCTCGGCTCGTGACATTGCCGGTCAGTGTCAGCGTATCGGTATTATTCAGTGAACCGAAAAGATTGGCGTTTCCAATCGTCAGTTTGCCATTGTTGTTAGTAGATCCGTTGGATTGATTGAAATTAACAATGCTTAATACGGACTGATTGTTTAAAGTTCCGTTCGATTTATTTAGTGTTGTAAAGTCGTAGCTTCCGGCAGAAACGTTTACAGTTCCGCCTGCTTGGGTCAATAAGGTGCGGTTGCCTAAGACTCCACCAGCCAAAGTCAGTGTGTTTTCAACTGAAAAATTACCGTTTTTACCACCGACGTATAGAGAATCTTGATTGTTGAGAGTGCCACCCAAGAGTGCAATTGAATTGGCAACATAAGTTTGGACACTGCTGGCTTGTCTGAAGTTGCCTCCCCGAACAGTCAGGTATCCCACATTAGCCGCACCAGATTCAACGGAAGAAATATCAAAAACGCCCGAACTGTCTATAGCACCGGCATTTAATTGAAACTGGACATGGTGATAATCCGGTCGGTTATCTAAGGTTGCTCCTGAAGCGATGTTGATAGTCCCGCCAACATTCAAAGATGAGGTAACAATACCTCCGCTGTTCGAGTTGCCACTTCCAACTCGTAACAGGCCACTGTGTAGATTTAGGTTGCCTTGAACAGAGAGGGCACCGGAAAGACGGCTGGCGCCATCTCCTCTATGTGCAATTACAAAAAGGGGACAGTTGGAATCCAAGTTTCCATTGACTTGCAGGGACTGGTTTTCCATGTCTCTGTAATTTTTGGATGTCCAAGAGATATTTAGTTCCGCAACATTTGCTGTGGCATTGCCGTTGATGACGTAGCTATCGACTAAGGTGCGCTTCGTATCTTCTCGTAAATTACCTAACTCGATATTGCCATTGACGGTAGTAAGAGCATAGACATTACTCAAAGAGAGGAGACCGCTGAGAATGACAGCCGTTTTACCCGAATTTTGGCAAGCGCTAGTCATTGCTTCGGAAACTGCCACAAAGCATCCTCGGGACTGGTTCCAAATCTTTTTAAAGATTTTGTTCATATGTTTTTTCTCCTAGGAAAGAAACTCAAACGTTTCCATCAGCACTGTCCTAAGACAGCACTGGCGGAAACCTTCGAGGAAAGACGAAAAAACTGTTCTTTGAATGCCTTTGTTAAATCGGCCGCTTGGGTCTGAGTCAAATTGACGCCGGTCACAATGACTTTTCCGCCGGTGAACGAGGCATGATTAATTAGTTTCTGAGCAATTGAACCGGGGGCATACTTAGTGAAGAAATCATTCAAACTGGATTTCACTTCTTGCGGTAAAACCGAATTCAATCCAACATAATGAAGTTCTTGTTGAGCAGTCGTCCCTAATGAATCGAAGATGTTAAATGAGTTGTTGGTTTGGACAATTCCGCCGCTTACTGCCAAAACGCCGGAAGGCCCGAAAGACCACACCCCGTCATGTGTGTTGAGCGTTCCGGAAGTATTTAACTTATCCGTGAAATTAACTGCACCATAACTATTGATAGTCCCGTAGTTAGTGGTTTTGGCAATTGTTGCATTGCCGTTGAAGTTTGCAGTACCGTAATTGTTGAGATTCTTGTACCAGCCGCCGTTGACAGTTAAAGTTCCTCGGTTGTTGATGTTTCCGCCTTCAAAGTTCGATGTAGAAGCCCCGAGACCGGAAGCGATATTGACGACGATATCTCCCGAAACTTTGGAGGCATTAAATGAACCGCCGTTATAGTTATAGGTGCCGCTGCCTGTTAACTTAGAAGAAAAGTTTCCGCCGGTTTGCGTCACAGTTCCGTTGTTAATAAGGTTGCCGTTTCCGGCATTGACATTCCCGCCCTGCAAATTAAATGAACCGGTATTTATCCAATTACCATATGGATTGATAGTTCCTCCGGTCATGTAAGTATTGCTGCGGGTTTGAAGATTGTTGTGGACGTCAACGCGTGAATTTCCATTGATATGGAAGGGTCCGTCAAAAACCATCCCGGAGCCGTTGACAGAAAGAACGCTGTTGCCTTCTTGGACAAAGGTTGTGTTAGAGAAGCCTCTTCCGTTGATAGTTATGGACGAAGAGTCCTTCAACCGAAATTCTGTAAGGTTATTGCTTTTGTCAGTTCCGCCTCGGGTAAGGTTGCCGATTTCGTCGTAGTCACCGATATAAAGAGATCCGGTGCTATTAACCAGAATGGAATTTGATCTGTCCCAAGTAAAATGCCCTAAATCTTCACTGTGCCATGAATGAAGTAAAAGATTTCCGTTTACTGTAGTAACGGTGTTGTCTGGCCCGATATTAAAAGATGCTTTTCCTCGAACAGACCAAGAAACATTGGACCCCGCACCAACGGTGTAATTGCCGTGCAAATTTAATGAATAATCCTGTTCGGCATAGTCTAGGTTCTGTCCGGCGGTTGATTCTCCGGCATAAATATGCTTATAAATGGCGTATGAAGGCGTCGATACAAGACCCAATACCAGACCGGCGGTTATAACTGTCGCTTTACCTGAGCTTTGAGCGGCAGAAGACATAGCTTCGGAAACAGCGACAAAGCACCCCCGTCTCCGATTCCATACCTTTTTAAAGATTTTGTTCATAAGACCTCCTCGGGTTGTGCTATTTATTTGGTCTGAGCCGTCTGTGCCGGTTCTTTTTCAGCTGGCGTAAAAATGAGAGGGACTGCATCGAAAGCGACTACTTCTTTGATGCGAACCCAGCTAACGCCGCGAATTCCCTGGAACGTAAAAACTTTCTCTTGGGATTCGGGATCGGCCAAGACATTTTGGAAAGCGGCAATCTGCGGATCGGGCTTATGCGGATCTTCAGCTTGAAGGTCGATACCCAGATTTGTTCCGTTCTTGAGATGGATAGTCACTCGTTGAAAGTGAATTGCGTTTGTCATTTTTTCCTCCTTAAGGAAATGAAGTTGGTTTGGGAAAAGGTTTTCGTTAGCCGAAAGCCTTTTCCTAAAGAAACTGAGGAGGAAAAAGGGCGCAAAAAGCCGAACCGTCCTTAAAGAAGGAAAGTCCGAACCTTGAGATTTGTCTGTTGTTCATAACTCTTATTTCAAAAAATCTGGCGGGACTTTCTGTGCAGACTGTTATGAACCGAAAGATCAACTGTCACCGTTCTTTCAACGGGGCGGGACGATTAGAATAATTGGTGCCCGGAGGCTGCATTGTCCCGCCAAGGATGCAACCGCGCCTGTCAATCAGGCCGTCTGCTTCCGGGCATTAACTGTTACGCTGATCGCAATCGGCCTCCGACCTTCAAAAGAATCCAGTCCTGAAGTTCGGCTATGTTTTCAGAAGCTCTTTTCTGAATTACTGCGCCTCTTTTGATATTTGCTTCATAAAGGTGAATCGACTTCGGCCCGGTAAGACCCACAACACGTTTGGATTCGATGACGCGGATGGAAACATTCGGGTATTCCACATTGTTGATTCTCATTTTTTATCTCCCGATTTATCTTTGCTTTTCAAAGTTTCCAGTTTGTCTTGCAGAAACCGCTCCGTCAGTTCCAATGCGTTTTCGGCAACACCTTGTATTCGTTGGTTATTCACTACTGCCGGGAGAACCTTCATTGCAGCCAAAGTTTCGGAGCTTGGGACAAAGACCCATGCAATCAAAGAAAAAATAAGTATTAGAACAAAGGCGACAAAGAACCTAACTGATTCTAAGTAAAGAGCCATTACACTTAAATAAAAGCATGTCAGTCCTAATAACCCTAGACCTATCGAAATTTTGCTGACTTGTCCGATCCAGAAAATATCGGAAGCTGTGATTTCAACCATGATGAACCTTTAAAGAGGATGTTTACCAATGCACGCGTGTCCAGTTTTTGCCGTTGATGAAGACATCAATGGCTCGTCTGGACTGATACTGTTGCCATTTCACCTGTTCATAGACGCGGACAGGGCGGTAGCAAACGGAAGAACTGCTGCTGTCTCCCGAGCTGTCATAACAGGCGTAACTCTCATAGGCAGTGCCTTGATAGCCCTTAACGCAAGCCTTAGTGCCTCCCCAATGTCCGGGAGAGTCCTCGGTTGCTTTGAACCAGTGCTCACCGCCCCAGTTGTAGCTGGCATTATTTTTTCTAAGTAGTTTGTTTTTCCGACGGTCAGTTTTGAACTGATTGTTGTCGTTGATGTTCCCTTCAACGATCCAGCCTTGAGGAGCATCTTCCATCCCTTGAAGGATGCAAGGATCAAATCCGTCAGAAAGCTGCTTCGCATAGTTGCCGTCTCCGGCCATCGGGCAGGATGGAAATTTGCATGGGTGACGCCAAGAAAGGCAGTCAAAGAGTTTGTCTATCGGAGGACGGCATTCGCTAACGGCTCTCGGTCCGTTCGGATTGGCTAAGCAGAGCAGGACTTCGCATCCCCAACGGTCATTGCCGGTCATCAATTCGATCTTCGGCATACCGGGAATCTGAGAATAGTCCGTCGTATCGGCTAATACTTTGAAACCTGCGCCGGACAGCAGGGCGCTGACGGCTGCCAAGGCTAGTAATGTTTTGGGATTTGAGATTATTGTTTTCATTTTCAGTTTGCCATCAATTCTTTGAATTTCATGGAAAAAGCGCTTGCATTAGCTAGTCGTTCCGTCATCGCTTCAACGCTTAAGCCTTGCTGCTCAGCGGCTTTTTTTATCGTCCAAGCGTCTATTTCACACTCGTACCAAAATGTCCATCTACTGGACAATTGAATCGGTTTCGGAAACGTCGGGTCGTTTTTTACCAATTTGTATAACTGGGTTTTACCGCAGCCGAGACGCTCGCAGACCTGTTCAGGTCTCAGTTGATTGAGGCTGAAGTTACTCATAGAGCCTCCGATCAGGAATAAAAAGCAGCGCCGCTGAGTAGTCAGACAATGTTCTGAACAAGGAAGAGAGCATTCTCATGTTTAAAATCCCGAGAAGACAATCAATGGTCTCGGTATTCAGAAACACTATTAGCGCTGAAGGACCCTCGATGGAATAAGACAAACGGGGGGTGTGTGTTTGTCTCAATTCTCTTACTAAGAGTCCGAGGAAATTGATTGTTGGAAAACCATTCATATCAGCCCCCGTAACTGTCCAGTCCCACAAAACCGCAGCAGCCAATAAGGACAAACGCAATGCCAATGAGCATTAGGCCGGGCGCGGTAAAGGACACAGAGTTTCTTTCGCTGTTTTGGAACAGGAATAAAGGTGCAATTGCCAGACAGCAAAGGCCGGAAAGAAGAAGGATGAAGAAGAATTTCTGCTCAGCCATCATCTCCTCCTCGCGAAATCGGTCTCCGGTGTACTGGGTAGAATTTGATTTGTCAGGAAAAAATCCAAACCCAATACCCGGAGTAAAAAAGTGGAGGCAATTATTGCTTTCCTCACAGGAAGTGGACTAACAGGACTTATCGCTCTATTTTTCAATGCCTTTAAAGGCGGATATGAAATTCGCAGAAATATGTTTAGCGTCTCTGCAATAGCTGATGGAAATAAGGGCAGCTGGCGTCGAAAAATCTTTCTATCCATGAAAGCAAACAATGAGCAGGTCATTGTGTTGTCAATTTCCGGTGTCTCAGGCAGACTCCTTACTGACACGGGCCAAATAGTTAAACGGATAGAACTAACTAAAACTCTCATAGCTCATTCTCCCGATTGGCAGTTTGAAATTGATTACCTGCCGGATAGACCCGAGACACAAAAATTAGGGCGTGTGGATATTTTTGTTCAGGCGGAAACTTGCATGAACTTTCGATGCTATTTTTCTTTGATTGAGTTTCAGAACAGGAACCATGCTTCAGACAGCAAATTGCTAGGCCGAACAAACAAATTAAAACCAAAAGAAGGTTAAAAGGTGATGTGAGATCATCTCGTCCAGAAGACCAAAAGAAACAATTAATCCCTAATACCAGAAAGGCTCCCAAAAGGAAATAAAACCAATCCATACCCACCACCATCGAAGACTGCCGTTGTAACGGATTCAAAAAGGCAATATTCCTAATTTCCAACAGCACAGCTGCGAAATGAGAAAAAACAGGAGAAACCATTTGAGAAGCGAAAGGTCTTTGAAGAAACAAGCGTTCAGTACGCAGATAATCAGAAGAGCAAGCGTTAAAAAAAGAAGCAGGAAGGTAAACACACCTAACGGTGATTGAAGATTGGCTTCCATCTTTTCCCCTCAAATTTAAGCAGCCTGTGTTTGTCATTGCTTTTCCTTGTTCTTATTTTCAAAGTTCAAGCGGTTAACGCTTCTGCTCCGGGGCAGCTCAAATACTGCTTAATCTCTTTTTTTAATCTGCCGGTTTCAGCGTTACTTCTATCTAATTGAGCGAACTTCCAAGGGATATCGGGACGCAACTCTTCACAAGTTAGGTGTCCACGAGAAAGGTTGACCAATGTCAGGCAATTCTCGGGTGAAATTAAACGACGCCCGCAGATGTAAGAGTTAATCGTCGCTTTAGAAAGCCCCAGCTCGGTTGCTAAATACCGTCTAGGATCAGCAACCCCAGCTTCTTTTAGAAACGAACAATAGTCTTTCAAATTCATTGCTACACCTTATTTTTGATGTTTTTATTTTACCTGAATTTGTACAACCATGTACAAAAAATATACATAAAGTACAAATTTTATTAACTCATCTAAGGATAAACAAAAAACAGCTTCTGTTATATCTTTCTAAGAGGTGAAGAAATGACAGATGTGCATGAAATCCGTCGGAAAAATTTAATAGAGCTGATCTCTATGTATAAGTCCGTCGCTAATCTCAATTCTGCTTTGGGAAGAAAACGGTATGACGGAACCTTTAATCAAATTAAAAACAAATCTCAACCGCCAAGCGCTAAAACCCCAAGAGTTATGGGAGCGGAGGTTGCGCGAGAAATTGAAATGAAACTACACCTCCAACCGGGTTGGATGGATGTGGTTCACGATCAACCTCAAACTGAACTAATTAAGGAATCTGATAATTTTTTGAAATCTTCTTTCAATAGGATAAGAAGCTATCGTTTAAACAGCGTCACTCCATCGAATCTAACTTTTACACTTTTCGATGGAGAAATGAAATTGAGTGATTATTTTATCAAGTCAGTTTTAAAAGCCACTTCTGAAGAAAATTTGCGATTTGTAGTCGTTGAAGATAACTCTTTGAAATCGAAATGTAAGATTGGCGATGCTTTGATCCTTGATTTTGGAGTTAATACTTTTACACGCGAGGGTATTTACCTGATAGAAGTCAACGGAGAACAGTTACTTCGTCTGATCTCCATTGACTATGAAGGAGGCTATCAAATTCGAACCGATGATTTTTCTCAACGTTTGACGGATTTATCAAAAATAAAAATATTAGCTAGGGCGTTATACGTTTGCACAGGAACAAGCCTGTAGGCTGAACTTTAGCTCCTCAAAACTCCTCGAACCACTCAGACTTTTATTTGTAGAGTTTTGCATCAACACATTTTTTGAGATGCTTCTCTACCAAGCGATCCACTGAGTACTTTGTTTTAAAGTCAATCACTTTTTGAAATTGCAACTCCGTCAGTCTGTTTCGAAATTCCCAAAGGTAATCTTTATTGCATTGCCGTTCGTTTAACTCCAACGAGGAAGCCTCTAACTTTAATTGTTGAAAGTTAGCAGACTTCAGGTCCGTTATGGAAGAATCGGCTGCTTGAACGCAACCGCAGGCAAGGGCAACCAAAATACAACAAAAAATAGTTTTAGCCATAAAAATATCTCCGGGGAATCACTATACCAATATTTTACAACATAAAAAAAATAAATTTGTACGTAGTGTACAAATTCAATTTTTACTATTATGATTTACTCATATCGAGGCAATTGATTTTTGTAGGCAACGGGTAGTGCAATATGAGTAAATCCAATCAATTCGAAAGTCCTTGTTACTTTCTATCAGCAGAAGAATATACACAGGACTATTTATCGCTTCCGGAACTTCAACTTGCTTGCCTCTTTAAGTTGCGTTCAGCTTACGCATTAAAAGGAAGTCCATTATCAGAAGATGATATCGAAGGGCTCTACCCAGTTTATACCCCTGTTCATGAAAAGACGTTAGGCAAAGTGCTTAATAAATTTTTCACGAAGAAAGGCGATGTTTTCGTTGACATAAGGATAGAGAGTCAAATCGAGAAGAGAAAAGAGCATCAATTAAACATAGAGCAATTAATTGAAAAAGAAGTTCAAAAACGAGTCGCCCGTGCTCTGGCCGGAATGAAAGGCGGCTTATCGAAAGCCCGGAACCGGAAAAATCAAAATATTTCGGTTTCGGAAGAAGAATTTCTTACTGACGAAGTGCCGGAAGAGCAGCAAGCCATCTGTGAAGAACCGGAAGATTTCAAGCAAACTTCTAGCAAAACTGTAGCAAACCGCTACCAAACTCCTAGCAAAACTGTAGCAAACGGCTGGCAAAATCCTAGCAAAGTTGTAGCAAATGCCAAGCAAACTTCTGGCAAAGTTCTAGCAAACTCCAAGCAAAGCTCTAGCAAACCTCTAGCAAACAGTTACCAAACTCCTAGCAAAACCGTAGCAAACAGCTGGCAAAATCCTAGCAAAGTTGTAGCAAACGCCAAGCAAACTGCTGGCAAAACCCTAGCAAACGAAAATTTTGCTACAAACGAAGCATCTCAACCTGTTGATTTTGTTGAGAATTCAGAAAATTTCCAGAATGCGCCGGATATTGATCCTGAAGACTATCCCTCCCTCGCGTGTGCGCACGTATGCGCGTCCGATAATCCGATTAATCCGATATCTGATAGTTTTTTAATTAATAAAAAAAATAAATCGGAATCGGTATCGGAATCGGTTAAAGAAAAAACTGAAAATTTTAAAAATCAAAATTCGCGCGAAATTGAAAAATTCTCTACCGGAAAAAAATGGACGCTTCAGGAAGCCAAAACGCTTCTGGTTGATTCCGGGTTAGACCAAAAGTTTCTCGAAGCGTGGGTTTCGCGCTCAGACAGAAATCAAACCCGCTTCAATGCGCTTTTTTCCGAGGTTCTTCCACGGTTCGATCAAGAGGCTTTTGACCAGCTGATTGCCAGATGCAAAGAACAAAAACGTTCTGAAGGGGCCATGTTTTCGGGATCAATCGCTTACGTGATCTCCGCGTTGGAAAGAGAAACGGTCACCGTTAAAACACGTCGGAAGAAGAAAAATTCCGAGCGGGATTACACGGAAGGACTGATTCAAAACCCCGACGGGTCTTGGAGCCCCGACCCGAATTACGTTCCGAAGAAAAAAAAGTATTCGGACAGAGACTGGACGGAAGGGTTAATCAAGAATCCCGACGGCTCCTACAGCCTTGATCCGAATTACGAACGCTAACCCCAACGATTACTAACCCAAGGAACGCCATGTCATCTGATACCGATAACGTCCAAAAGACTTTCAAAACCTGTCCGGTTCACGGTACGTCCTACGTGTACTCCATAACGGATGCCTCAGGGACGCGCTACACAAACGGCTGTCCGCTTTGTGAAGCAGAAAAACGCTGTCAGGCCGCGTTCGGCCAAGCGCTGATACCTGCCAGATTCACAGATCAAACCTTTGAAACCTATGAAGTGACGAACGACGGGCAAAGGGCCGCAGTAACCCTTTGCCGAGACTTTGTGAAGCGTTTCGGGGATTACCGTAAAACGGGGCACGGACTGCTTTTGACCGGGCGCCCCGGAACCGGAAAAACGCATTTGGCTTGTTCCTTGCTGAAAGAGATTATTGCCGGAAAGAAAGCAGCGCTTTACACGTCTCTGGATCAAGTCTTTACGGCTGTGAAGGCAACATGGAACTCGACGGATGATTCTCAGAAAAAATATCTCAAAAAACTTGCCGCACTGGATTGTTTGGTCATCGACGAAATCGGTACGAATCGTGAGATTTCACCGAGAGAAAAAGACTTGTTTTTCACGATCATCAATGACCGTTACGAACAATTAAAGCCGACGATCCTCATTTCCAACCTTTCCCTGCGTGGGGAAGATTCCTTAGAAGAATTCTTGGACGAACGCACAGTAGATCGGATCTTTGAGACAAACACTTTTGTCGTTTTCAACTGGGAAAGTTACAGAGGGACAAAATGAAATCAAGACAGCAGAAAAAGTCTTTGGACAGGTTCATTTATGAATCAATGGGAGAGAAGCAGTATTTGATTTCCTGTCTGGACGACGATCTCTTTAAAAAAGCGCTCAAAGGATTCCGAAAAGAATGCCCGGAAATAGATTCAAAAACAAACGGATTCCGAATGTGCCTCGAAGCGCTTCAAGCTTCGGAATTATTCACTGAGATTTCTTTTATCGACCTGCACGGAACGAAATTTCCTTTATTCCGCAAAAAACAGTAACCGAGACAGTCATGCCGAACAACCACAGACAAAAAACAGCCGGAAGCCCCGAACCGGGACTTCCTGCGTTAAACCTCAACGCAGCTGACGGTTATGAAAACCAACTGTCAGCGACCGCCGAGATAATCAACACTAGCAGCGCCAAAGGCACCGCAACTTTAACTTTGAAGGTAAAGCCTTCTCTGTTTACTTGTGTTAATATCTCTACGGAGATTAGCGAGTTCTTCGACTGCATCGCTAGTGCTCCCTTGATTGACTTCGGCTCGACTGTTCTCAGCAGTTGGGCCGTTGCCGTTTTACGGGGTCGAAATGAACACCCGTACCGCCTTTCATCCCTTTCAGGGAATCCCCGGCGAGAATCTTATACCGCCGACAACGACCTTTTCTTTTACAAACAATCAAGGAAATCAGCCGGGGCCCGGCTTTTGCGCCCGGAAAGCCCGCTTATTCCGCGTAGGGCATTTTACAGGAAACCGACGGAATCTCTCTCTGCATTCTTAGCAGAAAAAATGCCGGAACAAAAAAACCGTCCCGGCATCGAGCACTATTCCTTATTTAAGAATAATAGCGCTGCTGCTCCAATTACGGCCAAAGAAACAGAGCCTTCAAAGTTGACAACAAAGTCAGCTCTGACGGATAATTCCCTCAACACGATAAGGAGCAGAAATAGTCGTATAGTTTCACGAGCTTTCACGACTAATCTCCTTGTTCAAGGGCTCGGCGCTTGTCCAAGGCGCATCGAGCCCTGTGTTTTTCTTCCCTTAAGAAAATTAGAAGATTTCATCTCAAAAGGGGCCTCTACCTTCCTTTCGGAAAGCATTCTCCATCGGAAAACAAAAGCGCTTAATCCTACACTTTTTTCCCTTTCCAAGGAGGAAAAACCGTGCGTTGCGTAATCCATCACCTTAATAAATATTGGAAAAAAATTGACTGGGATCAGATTCAGTCCGGTCAGATCAATCCATTGCCGGAACAATTTGAAGTCGTTTTGTTTGCTTACCGTCCGGAAGGCAGTAATCAGCTCTTTAAAACCCGCGGCTACTGGAACGAAACATTTTTCAATGATGTGACATTCACCCTTGATTTTCAGGATGCTTTACTTCACCCGGTCACAAGAGAAGTTGTGGCTTGGCGTCCGTTAAAAAACACTCTCTAGGAGAAATACATGGATTTCAAAACTGTTAAACCTGAAGAGCTTTGTGATCCGATACTGATTGGATACATCACGAAACTGCTGAAGAACGAGGGAGCATTCCCGGAAATATTCGCCTCGGCTTATGAAAATCGAAATGCGAATAATTTGGTATTCAGCGTTCCTTCTGATTTAAGTATTACAGGCAGCCGGATTGATGTAATTGCAGACAGAGCGCACCTTCTTAAAGAACCTCCGTACCGGCCTCACAAATGGAATGCATGGCCTGAAGTCATACCGCCAAGACTGGACACGGAACCGGCAATCAACGGTGAAACCAGAGAATGCGATTATTGGTTGGTCAGGCTGAAAAACGGATCATACCGCACCGGAAAAATTACCAAAGATAAATACTGGGTTCGGTTTGAAAATCAAATTGCTGCGTACAGAGAGTTTTCACCGCGCCCGGCTGAAGCGGTATTAGAGAATCAAACGGAGCTCGATCCCGGCGGCTGGAATGCATACCCGAAATTTAAGCCCGACTCGGAAGAGGTTTACGAAGTCATGCTAAAAGGCGGCTTGCAAAGAAGCGCCGGATGGAAGAAAGGAAATTGGACATTTTATTCTGAAGAAATCACGGCTTTTAAAAAGATCAATGATTAACAAAAGGGGGTACCATGAAAACATTAGCAATCATCAATGAGAAAGGCGGCGTAGGCAAATCATTTATCGCCACGCAATTTGCGCTTTTCTGCCGTTTCAAACTCGGCAACCGGGTTCTTGTTGTTGACTTAGACCAGCAAAGAAACACAAGCGATATTCTGATTAACTCAGGCTTGTGCGTTCCGACCGAAACAACCGCCGGTTTAATCATGAAAAACGGCGGATCGGTGAAGGCTGAAGCGCCCTTCATGGTAATTCCCGGAGACGACAATCTGCTGGAATTGGAAAGCATGAGGGATGCAGCCGGAATCACACAAAATCTTTATTCGGCATTGGACGCCGTGAGCGACAAGTTTGATCTGTGCATTATTGATTGCTCTCCGAGCGCGGACGTCCGCCAGTTGATTGCATTAAGCCTCAGCACGCATTACCTGATTCCTTTCCAAGTCAAAGCCGAATCCATCAGCGGTGTCGAAAAAACCTTAGCGCGAGCAAAGGTAATTCAAGAAAACGTGAACAATTCCTTGGAATTTTTGGGACTGCTGATGAGCATGGTGAAGATGCAGGGCATCCAAAAGAAAAACTTTGAATGGGTCATTGAGCAAACCCAAAATCTGCTTCTGAAGAAATACGAGCCGAAAACCGGAAAGTTTGAAGGCGTGTGCTGCATCTATGACAGAAGCGAATACACTGCAGCTCAGCAGTTTTGCCGTCCCGTATTTTTCAGTGAAAACGGCAAACCAAGACGCGAAGCGCTCGAACTGGCAAGAGTTTGGGTATCAATATTCAAGCAGCTCGGATTAACGCCCCAGAAACAAATTCAAATTAAGAAATCCGAAGACAGTGACAAATTGATAGCAGTTGATGTTCAGCCTGTTGCTGAACCTTAATAAGGGAAACGAAAATGGGATTAAATCTGAACTTAGGCAATATCAATAAAGCAGCTAAAGACTTTACGCACAGACGCTCAGACGTACCTGAGGAGACAATGCGGGATGTCGAGGTCGAAGTCATTAAAGCCGATCCTCAGCAGCCGCGTAAAGAGTTTGACGAGGATGCATTAAAGGAACTGGCAGAAAGCATTAAAGCACACGGCCTTATCCAGCCGATTGTTCTGCGCCCTTCGCCGGAAAAAGATGGCGAGTATTACATCATTGCCGGAGAAAGACGGTTCCGGGCTGTAAAGCTGAACGGAACCAAAACAATCCGCGCAATTGTCAAAAAGACGCTCAAACCGGAAGAAATCGGTTATGTCCAAATGGCCGAGAACATTAAAAGAGCCAATCTGACTGTGGTCGAAATCGCAGAGTTTATATGCCGACAGTTGGAGGCCGGTGATAAACAAGCTGAAGTAGTCGAAAAATTGGGTTTGAATAAGGCTATCGTTTCTCAATATGCCGTATGGCCGGAATTGCCAGAATGCATTAAAAAAGCGTTAACCTCAAAAAAAATCGGTAGTATTCAGTCTGCTTATGCCCTTTTCAAAACTTGGCAGGAATATCCCGAGGAGACAGCGAAATTTGTAGCCGAAAACGAAAAAATCAGTCAAGCTGAAGCCCGAAAGTTTGAACCAAAAAGTTTGTACGTACAAACATTTCAAGACCAAGAAGATATATCTCAGCCTTCAGACCAAGTGTCGGATGAACCTGTTTTAGATACTTCAGTCTCCCCAGCAACGAAAGATATAGTTGCCTCTGAAGAGTCAGAGAATAAGCCGGAAGAATGCGGTTCAATCGACAACTATGAGGAAAAGACCACATCCGACGAAGAAGAACATTCTGAGAAATCTGAAGAGCTTGAAACCGCTGCGGATGACTTTTTGCAGGTGCAATCTGAAGAATCTACTTATAAAAAACCCATGATCCTTTGCCTGATTGAAGGCAGAGAATGCGAACTGCTTTATAAAAAAAGAACGTTGGACGGGTTCGTCGTTGTGAAATATGAGGACGGTACGGAAGAAGAAGTTCCGGCTGAAGATGTGACGTTGAATCGAATCATAGAAGCTTGATAAAAAGGGGCATAGTTCTCCTAAGTCTTGGTATGAATAAAGATAAAACATCAATGAGTGTATGGCTGACGCAGGAAGAAAAAGCGATCTGGAAGCAACTTGCCCGGCTGAACAATATGAATCTTTCTGCTTACACCCACTTCGTCATAAAAGAAGTCATAAAGGAGTCTCTTAATCTGCCGGAGCTAAAAGTATCGCTTAATGTTGAAAGAGAAGGCAGTGAAGAGGAGAAGGTTCCAATCAAGCTCAGAATGACAAAAAGTGAAATGGAGGCTATTGGGAAATTAGCGGCAGTCAGAGGACAAACCCGTCAGGCATTAATCGTATCTGCTGTCAGAGAATTGCTTTTGAATAAATCCCAAATTGATCCGAAAGAGTATCGGTTGATATCGGACTCCACTCTTTCACTGAATCGGATCGGCGTGAACTTGAACCAGATCGCCAGAGTTTTGAATGAGCAGAATAAATCGGGACAATTAAATCCGTCAGACATTGCTGGGATACCGGCGGTCTTGAAACAGCTGAATCAAAAAATAGATCTGCATATCAAAGAGATTGATGAATTTCTTTCGCAGCACAAAGATAGATTAAAAATAAGATCAGCGGTAAAGAAAACGGAGAAGGAAAATGAACGAGTCAGTCAAGAAGTGGCTTGAAGAAAAGCGGGCCGAACTTGCCGGGCGCCGAGATGTCGCTATTTTCATAGAAGCCAAGGACGTTTTGGACGCCATAGAGCAGCTGAGCAAACCTCGTTTATTTTCCGACTCTCGTTTGGTAGAGAGTCTGCGCTGGCAGTATTCAGAATGCGAAACCCGAAAGCAATTTTTGAGGAAAGTGCTCACCGAACAATTCAAATTTGTCGGGCCGAATGCGAATTGTCCGGAGCCGCAAAATACGGACTCTCAAGTTGAAAGAAGAAGAGCCCGAGAAACAAGATAAAATTAGCCCCAAAACCCGAGATATTACTAACTAGTTTCAATTTTTTAAGGAGAAACGAAATGAACAAAACTGAATTGGTTGCAGCCGTTGCCGAAGAAACCGGAAAATCCAAGGCCGACGTCAAAGAAATTTTAGAGGCTCTTATAGCCCAAGTGGTCAAAACGGTAAAGGCCGGAGATGAAATCGCGTTGATCGGTTTCGGTACTTTTAAATCTGCCGAACGTGCTGCTAGAACCGGACGCAATCCGGCCACCGGCAAAGAAATCAAAATTCCGGCTTCTAGACAGCCGAAATTTGTAGCCGGGAAAATGTTCAAGGACGCACTTAACGGGAAATAATTCATAGAAAGTACCATAGTCAAAGGGCCTCTTCGGAGGCCTTTTGACTTCTAGGGTGTTTTCAAAAAGTTGGTTTAGACCAACTGTTTAGCTCTTACAGTTGCCCACAAGCCCTTGCACGCAACTAGAGGAATTTAGTTGTGAAAAGCAGAATCAAAAAATTTTTGTTCCAGATTACATCCTTTTAGGAAGGCCTCAGTCATTTTATTTTTCTCCTTGTCCTTAAGTTTTACTGCATGCTCGTTCAAAAAACCTCTAATTTGATCTACGGTTTTCAGATACTGTGGGCCCCCTAGACCTTCCAACCATGAGTGATAGGGATTCTCAATTAAAATTGCTTTCGCTTGAATCGCTTTTCCAATTTCTCCGTAAACCCAAAAACAGGGGTAAACAGATGCTAATCCAATACTAAAAGAACTATTACGTACTAGATTTGATTCGAATTGAATGTACTCAGAGTTCTCCATACAAGGTTTAATGATAGTGGGAAATTTTTTCTTACCAATGTGCTCGTATAGTTCTTTCGTATACTCGACCAACGCAGCCGCCTCTTTAGAGCTTTTCCTCAGAAAATCAGATTCTTCTCTATTTGATGTTTTTAATGCAAGGTCTGAAAGAACATCTGCGTAATTCTTCAAGTACAAAGCATTCTGTTCCAAATACTTTAGGAAAACTTTCACTGGAAGGTTTCCAGAAATAGCTGATGGAATAAAACCTTTATTTATTATTGAACGAACAGTTTCTAAAGCACGCTTTTCAGCTTCTTCAGTCCACAACTCTTCGGAGCGCACAATATTCGGAATTAACATCGTTAGAGGCAAAAGTAAAAACAAATTTCTCCTTAACATTTTTAGACCTTGGTAGATATGAATCGAAAATTGTATTCCTTGTGTACAGGCAGAGACCTCACACATCGCACATAAAAATTGTTTTGAAGTAAGTGTTTGCACGGTCTCCCTACTAGACAAGTTAGTTTTGACCTCTCTGTTCAAAAAGTTTGTACGTACAAACTTTTTGGCCCTTGCAGTTGCCCACAACAACCCCGGTCGCTACAGCCAGTGTTGGGCTAAGCGCTTCCTTGGGGAAAGTTATGGACAACTGCAAGCAGAGAGGAAGTTTCCCACAAGCCGCTGTAAGCGGCTAAGGAAAACTTGAGATTTAATCTGAAACCCGGATCGACTCGGGACAAAATGACCGGTTCAATCTTCTCAAAAAGTTTATTCAAATAAACTTTTCGGCCCTTGCAGTTGCCCACAGCAAACCCCGGTCGCTACAGCCAGAGATGGGCCAAGCGCTCCCTTGGGGAAAGTTATGGACAACTGCAAGCAAAGCGGAAGTTTCCCACAAGCCGCTGTAAGCGGCTATGGAAAACTTGAGATTTAATCTGAAACCCGGATCGACTCGGGACAAAATGACCGGTTCAATCTTCTCAAAAAGTTTATTCAAATAAACTTTTCGGCCCTTGCAGTTGCCCACAGCAAACCCCGGTCGCTACAGCCAGAGATGGGCCAAGCGCTCCCTTGGGGAAAGTTATGGACAACTGCAAGCAAAGCGGAAGTTTCCCACAAGCCGCTGTAAGCGGCTATGGAAAACTTGAGATTTAATCTGAAAACTGGATCGACCCAGGACAAAATGACCGGTTCAATCTTCTCAAAAAGTTTATTCAAATAAACTTTTCGGCCCTTGCAGTTGCCCACAGCAAACCCCGGTCGCTACAGCCAGTGTTGGGCCAAGCGCTTCCTTGGGGGAAGTTATGGACAACTGCAAGCAGAGAGGAAGTTTCCCACAAGCCGCTGTAAGCGGCTATGGAAAACTTGAGATTTAAACAAAACTCGGATCGACTCGGAACAAAATGACCGGTTCAATCTTCTCAAAAAGTTTATTCAAATAAACTTTTCGGCCCTTGCAGTTGCCCACAACAACCCCGGTCGCTACTGCCAGTGCTGGGGCCAAGCGCTCCCTTGGGGTCAGTTATGGACAACTGCAAGCAGAGAGGAAGTTTCCCACAAGCCGTGTAAATCGGCTGTGGAAAACTTAAGGTCAACTTTAAAAATCAGAGCCCGTTTGCTGCCTCCCTTAGAAAAAAAGAGGCAGCCGGGCTAGGGGTTGAGGGGAGCGCTTAGCGTCCCCTCTAAAAACAAACTAAAAGCAAAAAAGAACTAAGGCAGGATCGCATTTTGGTGTCTAGTCTAAAGACCTAGACGCCAAAATGCATCAGCACCTCGCTATCTCTCGGTCGAAAATTGGAAATTTTCGGCTGTCCTGCCCACCGCTGTCGCGGTCGAAACCTTCGGTTTCGGGGAAAATTAATTTTGAAGAGTATGGTAGCTTTCTAGCCTATTGTTTGTGAAGTCAACGACAGCTTTTACGATTAGCTTTTTTACTGCCGAGATGACAAGCTTCATTAGTTCATAATCTGGGCGTCCATCTTTTTCAGGTAGCAAAATGTTTAAAGCATCGGCATCTTTTGCATAGAAATTCCGGCCGTAATCGAATTGACCATTGTGTGACGACTTATGAATTGCGCTGGTAACGAAAATAGCAGCATCCTCTTTCAGCTTTTCCGTATGTACCACCGCAACATGATCATCAGCTCCGTACTCATAGCTGCGATACTTGGCAGAACCAAACATATCTATGGTGGCCGTGTTTTTTGCAAAAACGGTGACCTTATTACCGATAAAATCAGAAACACCTTCATCTGCTTCGCCAGCGGTGACAAACGGAAGATTTCCCGGAACCCTGTCTTCGCTTTTAAGCCGCTTGCCTCTGGTGGATTTGCCGAATAGGGATTTAAGGTTATAACTCTTATACTTGATGTTGCCTAGGTTATTTAGCGCATTTTTCTCTTCAGCCGTCAACCAGTAGTTTTTTAAACCATTTCTGCTTAGGTATTGATCGAGCCCAATAAAGAACTCGCGCTCAAGTTCAGAAATGAAAGAGTTTATAAAGTTCAAATCAATTTGATTGTTTTCTTGTATTGGAAGATTAAAAATTTGATTGCCAATTGTTTTGACATTAAATCTTGAGCCTCCCCAAGAAAAATTAGAAAAAGCTTTGTTCAAAGAAGTTATAAAAAAAAGAGCTTCTTTTTGACCAAAATACTGCAACGTTGACTTTAGAATTTTTATTTTATCGCCAGTGAAGTAAGGTTTATTTTGATAAAACAAAGTTGCAGTGTCTTGACCGAACGAAATGGTATTTCCTTCATTGAGGAATTGCTCATTTTCCTTAAGATAGCCTCTCTGCCCGTTATTGCTTCCAGAACGGATGATGTATGGATGAAGACCACGTTCTAATACAGTGACTTTGTTGGCATCGAACCTTTTAATTGACGATTTGATTTCAAATAAGTCCTTTAGATGAAATCCTCCCCACTTAGCCTGAACAACTTGTTGGCTAAGTGGGGAACTCATTTTCCCAACAAAAAGTTCTCCTCATGGTTGTTTTTGAGTAGATTAGTGATTTCCCAAGCTAAGTAATCAGAAATTGTTTTTTTGAAATCCTCTAGCTTAGGCTGGGTATCAACGGGTGCACTTTGATTCCAATCTGCTCCGCTTTTAGGATCAATCTTTCCTTCGTAGTATTCTTTTTCTGTAAGATATTTAAGCTTTTCTTTACCAAACCTTACAAGCTGGACAACTTCCTCATACCTATCTTTGGCGTGGTCGGTGTCTTTGAGATTGACGCTGGCTTTTTTGCGGTTTGTTCGAGTGTACCCATCATTAGAAAAGTCGATGAACTTTACGGTGTCATCAGCTTGATGTGGCTCATTGACGCGGAAAACATAGACGTAGGTCTGCACGTTTGATTTTCCGATAAACAAGTCAATTGGCATCTTGACACTTGCCAATAAAGTATGTTTTTCTAGGATTCTTCGGTTGTAGTCGCTTGCTTTTCCGCTTCCGGACGAGCCTTGAATAATGATGGCAGCGTAGCCCTTTTCCATCATTCCCAAAGCCTTTTCTACGAAAATCATTCCGTTTCCGGCAGCGGAATAGGGAGGATTAAGAACAAAAGCAGTGGCTGGGAATTTTTCTGTTATTTTTCCGAAGCCATATTTCCCGTCGAAATCGTGCAATGAATCCTTATTAAGAATGTTGGAGCTGCCGTCCCCCATAAGAATCATGTTGAGAATAGCCAACATATAAATACTTGGAAGCACCTCTAAACCGAGCAGTTGTTCGGCCCTAATAGTTGCTTCCTTTCGGGCTAGTTCTTCCGGGGAACTAATTTTGTTTTTTGCATCTATTAACATCTCATTCATAGCTGCAACCAATAACCCGGCGGACCCAGTGGCAAAGTCCCAAACGTAGGAATTCATATCCACTCTGGCTAACTTAGCCAGAAGTTTTGCAACATAAGAGGGTGTTAAAACGACATCATTTAATTTGTCTTGTGAAAAACCGAGCCAACCGTACATTTCATTAAAGAGTTTGCCGGTAAAGTCGGTAGTCAAGCCTATTTTGTAATAACGGCCAAGGTCATCAACAATCTTATTAAAGACTCTTTTAAGCTGAGTCTCACCGGCAGTGATTTTGTTCAAGTTATCGCTGGTTAAAGTGTTTTGAAGGGTTCTGACGATGAGGTCCCTTTTCGTATCCGGTAGGGCCTTTTCCGTCAAAAATGCTTTAATTTTTCTGAGAATAATTTCCCCGTCTGTATTGCCGGGTTCCGGCGAAGATTTCAGATCTTCTTTTTCTAAAGCCTTTACTTTTCCGGGAACTCCAAGAGTGGCAATGATGGAGGAGGCAACGAGATAAACCCGGTCATTTTCAGACAAGTTTTTTTCGTTCTGATAAATGTCGTTGTTTAACTTTACTAAGCTGGCTTTAATTTCTTGTTCTTTTCGCTCTCTTAATTGCTCTAGTTGTTCAGCGCTGATATTTAAGGTTTTAACTTTCTCAATAAACTTGTCAAATTCGGGGGGGGGGTAAGAATGATAGATCTGTGTACTCCCCGACTTTTTGTCCTACACCCAAATTATTTTTAGAGACGTAATAAACCGCAATTGAGTGTTTTAGTTTTCCCAGCTCGTCTTTGTAACCCGTCATCCCAATGGCAATGATATCGGTGTAGCTCGTATGGTGGAGCAGAGCGTTTGCATAGTGGACAGCACCGTTTACCGCAAAAGATTTGATGTTTGAATAGTTTGGTTCATTCCGAGCTGTTAAGTTGTCAATGTTCCCGCAAGAGTCGAGTTTTTCAAGCTTACCTTTATAACCTTTGTATTCGATAAGAACGGGCCAATAGTTGAGGTTTTTATCTTGTAGCAGCAGTTTTGCGTCAGGTCTATTTCCTCCTTTTCCTCCGCTTTTGGATAAATATTCGTCCAGTGCCTTGTCGATTTCTGTGTTTAACGGCTCTTGTTCAAGTTTGTAGTCTAAGTTATAAGATTTCATCCACCCGTTAGCCAGATCGGCAATAAGCGGTTCCACAGATCGAACTTTATTTTTGGTAACTGTTTTAGTCATGCGAAAAGAAAGATTTCATTTTTTAGTCAATTGGCCTAAGAAAAGACCGTCCCGTTACCATTCTAAAGAATTGTGTATTTGCTTTTCACTGCTATAGGAGCTGGGTACAAAACTTTCCCCATTCCTCCATCATATTCCTGCGTTCCTGCTCCATTTTGCTTCTGTCATAAGCTCCCTTATAAGGGTCGTTACGCTGGTGCAGCATATTGAGCTTTATGGCCTCTTTGTCGAATTTTTTGTTATTACCGAGCTCGTCGTCTTTTGCCCAAGTCTCAAAGCAGCTTCGAGCAGTCGCGTGTTGAGTGGCGATACATTCTTTTCCGGTTCTTTTTGATTTTTCCTTGTCGATCCAGCCGATTCCGTCAAGAAGTTTCTTTCTTGCGTGAGCTTTCCGAATGACTTGATTCATAGCCATGTCGGAATAAGCTCTTCCGAAGGCATTGCAAAAGACGTAGGGACTATCGGTGAATCGAACAACTTTTTTAAGCAGGTTTACAGCGGCATCATTTAAGAAGATTATTCGGGAACGATTTTTATCCTTTACCTTGTCATCCTCGGGCGGAATATTCCAAATTTTTTTCTCAATATCAATGTCTGACCATTTGGCATTTCTTACGGCCTTGGATCTGGCAGCAAGAAAAATAGAAAACAGAAGCATTTCAGAAGTTCTGCCTCTGACAGAGCTGATGTCTTTTACGAATTCGGGTATTTCGTGAAAATCCAAACCTGCAAAATTTTCTTCTTGTTTTCTGCTTTTGCTGTAGGGTTCCAACAGAACGCCGAGAGCCCCGGATAAATCAGCAGGGTTCTCGCGATCTTGTCTAATACGCAGTGCAATAGCCCATCGAAAGATAGAACGTACATCTGCTAAAACCTTGGATGAGGTAGAAGGGCTTCTGCTCCAAATCGGCATCAAGAGATTTCTAATATCCTCTGTTTGGATGTCCTCGATAGCCATATCACCGATTCTGGGCAAGATATGATTCGTTAATCGGCTTAAAGTATTGGCTTCGCCTTTAACATTGTCCTTCCAAAAATTGTTCTGGGCGCGCTCCTTAACCCAATCCAAGGCGCACTTGCGAAAACTTACTTTTTGTTCCTCAGAATCTTTCTTTTGCGCAGCCGCCTCCCGCTCTTCCTGCGGATCGACTCCTTTTTCTAAAAGTTCCAATATTTCAAAACCTTTTTCTCGGGCTTGAGCTAAAGAAATAAAATCAGCGCTGCCGAGTCTTATCAGCTTTCGTTTGCCGGAAAAGGTGTATCGGAGAAAATAAGTTTTGCTTTTTTGTTTGACCCTTAGCTGTAATCCTTTAGGCCCGGTAACGGTGTGGCAGCCAATTTCTTTAATATTTTTTATTTCAGTTGCAGTGCTTAGTCTCATTTAAAACCAATCCCTCTTCTGATCCGAGAAATAGAATTCCGGGTGACCACTTTAAAAAACAGGTGACCAATTAGGTGACCATTTATTTGCGGATGTATGCGAACCTATGCGAACTCATACGAACTCTTAATGTTACAAATGTTTTGCAACAATGAAGATTTTAGGGGATTTGCGAACTGATACGAACTTATGCGAACTAATGAATGGCGGAGAGGGGGGGATTCGAACCCCCGAAACCTTTAAAGGGTTTACACGCTTTCCAGGCGTGCGCCTTAAACCACTCGGCCACCTCTCCAAAAGAGAATTGAATTCTATAGGAAAAAAAAATCCTTGTCATCTCGAATGAAAGAAAAAATGATGAAGTTTTCTTCTGTGATAGTCCAAC
Organism: Parasutterella sp.; assembly: GCF_057870745.1. Taxonomy (NCBI): domain Bacteria; kingdom Pseudomonadati; phylum Pseudomonadota; class Betaproteobacteria; order Burkholderiales; family Sutterellaceae; genus Parasutterella; species Parasutterella sp. Next base: position 69,562 of record NZ_DBMALT010000009.1, read on the forward strand.
GCTCTGATTGCAATAGAAAAGATTTTGAAAATTATTTTTCTTTTAATTTTTTCCCATTGTGGAAGAAGAGTAAAATTAAGGGTTATCCCGAGAAATACAATCCAAAATAACTCGAGAATGAGGAGATTAAAAATGAGGATGTTGCGTAGGAACGCATTGTCGTTCTTAACTTGTATGCCAATTGCAGCGGCTGTCGGAGGAGCTTCGGTTGCCTCTGCGGCGGTTCCTGAGGAAAAACCAAAGACGCTAGGCAAAATTCTTTTTGTGGTTACCAGTCATGGAGATTTAGGAAACACCGGAAGAAAGACCGGCTACTGGCTCTCAGAAGTGACACACCCTTGGAAAGTTCTTAGGGACGCCGGTTACGAAATTGACTTTGTCAGTCCCAAAGGCGGCGAATGTCCGGTTGAGGGCCAAGACGCTTCGGATCCCATTAACAAGGCTTTTGCTCAGGACCTTTCCGCACAGAGAAAAATCAACTTCACGATGAAACCGTCGGAGGTAAAGCCTGAAGAATATAAGGCGATCTTTTTTGCCGGTGGTCATGGTGTCATGTGGGATTTTCCTAACAATAAACAGTTGGCTGAGATAACCTCTAAGATTTACGAGCAAGGCGGAGTGGTAGCTGCTGTTTGCCACGGACCGGCCGGATTAGTGAACGTGAAACTTTCAAACGGTAAGTATCTTGTGGATGGAAAGAAAATCAACAGCTTTACAAATTCGGAAGAAAAGGGTATTGGTTTAGATAAGGTCGTCCCGTTTGCATTGGAAACCGCTTTAGTAAAGCATGGAGCAAAATTCCAGTGTTCTGATAACTTCCAATCCCACGTCGTTGTGAATGACAGGGTGATTACCGGACAGAATCCCATGTCGGCGATGGCCGTAGGCGATGCGGTTCGTACCGCACTTCAAAATTAATGTGTAAGTAAAGAGAGGATAGGTCGTGGAAGGAAAAATTATTCCCAGCATTATCCTGGCCGCCGGGTTCATAGGCGGTGTTGCCCTCTTCGGAAATCAAGTCGGAGACGGTGTTAATGCGCTCTTAAATAAAGACCGCATAGTGACGGTTAAAGGTCTTTGCGAAAAAGAAGTCAAAGCAAACCATGTTATTTGGCCGCTGAGTTTCAATGAAATGGGCAATGATCTCGCAACGGTTTATGACAACCTTGAGAAAAAGCAAAGCACGGTTTTTGAGTTTTTAAAGAAAGGAGGAATTGAGCCTTCTGAAATCTCTTTGGCCGCACCGAAAGTCAACGACACTTTGGCAAATAATTACGGCCCTAACCGGCCGCCGTTCCGCTACATCATTACTCAAGTCATCACGATTGCGACGGATAAAGTAGATACGGTCCGAAAGCTTATAGAAGCTCAGAGAGAACTTCTGAAGCAAGGTGTCGCTTTGACAAATGACTATAGCTATATGACGAATTATTCGTTCACAGGTTTGAATGAGATCAAACCCAAGATGATCGAGATTGCTACAAAGAACGCCAAAGAGGCAGCTAAAAAATTTGCTGAAGATTCCGGCTCTAAGCTCGGAAAGATCAGAAGAGCAAATCAAGGTGTTTTCTCTATCACGGATAGAGATGACAACACGCCCTTCATAAAGAATGTTCGTGTTGTAACGACGGTCGAATACTTCTTGAACGACTAAAAAGAGAGCGGCGCTAAAGGCGCCGCTCAGTCGTTAAAACTTAATTACTTACCTCTGCGGGAAGAGAAGAAACTCTTCTTCGGTTTTGTGACTTTAATGCCGGCTTCTGAAGCGACGAGAAGTACGTCGGCGCCTCTGTTGGCAAAAATTCCGCAGGTGACGACGCCTGGGAGCTTATTGATTGCGTTTTCCAGCAACTGCGGCTCTTTGATTTGAAGGCCGTGGACATCAATGATGTTATTTCCGTTGTCTGTAATAAAGTCACGGACAACCGGATGACCGCCCAAATCTTCTACAGCTCTGGATACGGAGCTGATGGCCATCGGAATCACTTCTAAGGGCAGAGGGAAAGCGCCGAGCTGCTTAACAACTTTGCTTTCATCGGCGATACAAACAAATTTTTCAGAAGCCTGAGCCACAATCTTTTCGCGGGTCAGAGCTCCGCCGCCGCCCTTGATCATGCAGAAATTGCCGTCAATTTCATCGCAGCCGTCAATATAAACGGGAATGTAATCAACGATATCATTCAAATCACAGACAGGAATACCGTAGGCGAGCAGCTGACGAGTCGTTGCTTCGGAGCTGGAGATGCAGCCTTTTACCTTCTTGCCGGAAGTGGCCAATTCAGTAATGAAAAATCCCACCGTTGTTCCGGTTCCCACGCCAAGATATTCTCCTTCGACAACATATTCGAGGGCAGCTTTGGCGGCCATCTGCTTAAGTTGATTCTGTAATTCCATTGTTTTTCCCGAAATAAAAAGAGGCGCCTAAAAGCGCGTGTTAGGGATATTTTAGCTATGGGAAAGGGCCTATCTAATGAACCTTGCTACATTTTGAGAGGCGATTAACTGAGGATGCCTTTTTTGAGAGGATTGCTAGCAAGGATGCGGAGTGGGGAACTTGAAAATTAGTAAAATTGATAAGAAAAGTACAAATATCCCGTATTTTTGAATTATTTGTCCTGTCTTTAGTAACGATTTAGTGGTTAATCTTATTTAATTGCCGCCCAAATGAACAGAGCGGTTTTCCTTTACCCTTACTTTAATTTTAAACTTATCGTA